>NZ_JBMFMW010000050.1:0-9054 GCF_049970475.1 Desulfurococcus sp. | reverse complement strand
TAGGGGTGTGTCGACTTGCCCATACATATTAAGGCTTCCCCAGGCGATATAGCCGAGAACGTTATAGCTGTCGGTGATCCTGGACGCGTAGACATACTCTCCGGGCTACTCAGCAACGTTAAAACCGTTAACATCCACCGGGGATTCAAGATAGTTACCGGCTTATATTACGGTGAGAAGGTAACCATTGCGACACACGGGGTAGGCGCCCCAAGTGCTAGCATAGTCTTCGAGGAGCTACGTCAGCTAGGAGCCAAGAGGATAGTCAGGATAGGTACAACCGGTGGTGTGAGAAAAGATACCAGGATAGGTGATGTGATCGTTGCAACCGGTGCAGCATACACGGTCAACGGCTGTGGACTAGGCCAGTACATGCCTGGAATATGCGGCGCCGCCTCACCGGATCCCGTGTTAACTACAAGGATAATCGAGTCTATGGAGGAGCATGGAATAGAATATAAGAAGGGCCCGGTTTTCTCCAGTGATGCATTCTACGCTGAAGACCCGTCATTCGCCGAGAGGCTGTTGCACTACGGGATTGTTGCAGTGGAAATGGAGGCTGCAGCATTATTCGCGCTTGGCTGGCTAAGGGGTTTTGAGACCGCCTGTGTTCTAGTGGTTAGCGATGTACTCCATGGCGAGGAAGCTATGAAGAAATACTTGACTACGGAGGAGCTGGCCGAGGTCTTCTTAAAGGTTGCGAAGCTGGTTCTCAATGTCTTCCACAAATATTATTGAAGGATTGGGAGGCATGCTTCCAGCTATAAAAATATATGATACTTTATCCAGGGATTTAAAGGAGCTGCAGCCCATTGAGCCCGGCATAGTTAAAATGTATGTATGCGGGCCAACAGTCTATGATTATACACATATAGGGCATGGGAAGACGTATGTTATATACGATGCGTTCAAGAGGTATCTTTCTCTAAGGGGATACCACGTAGTCCACGTCATGAATATCACTGATATAGATGATAAGATCATAAAGCGCTCCCAGGATGAGGGTAGGGATTGGAGTGAAATCGTGGATGAATACACACGCGACTATTTATCAGCCCTGGAGAAATTGAATGTGACAATAGATCATCATCCACGTGTTTCAGAGCACATCAATGAGATAATAGGCTTCATCCAGGGGTTAATAGACAAGGGGTATGCCTATATCGCATCCAGCGGAAGCGTATACTTCAATGTAGACAAGTACGATGACTATGGCCACTTATCCGGTAGAGTGAGCAAGGAGACATGGGGTCAGGAGCAGGAGTTCCTCTCAGAGAAACGGAACCCATACGACTTCGCACTCTGGAAGGCTGCCAAGCCTGGTGAACCATACTGGGAGAGCCCGTGGGGAAGGGGTAGGCCTGGATGGCATATAGAATGCAGTGTTATGAGTAGCCGATACCTGGGCTCCAGGTTCGATATACATGGCGGTGGAACCGACCTGATATTTCCACACCACGAGAACGAGAGGGCTCAGAGCGAGGCTTTCTTCGGGTCTAAGCCATGGGTAAGCATATGGATGCATTCAGGGCTTGTGATGGTTGGCAAGGATAAGATGAGTAAGAGCCTTAAGAATATTATACCGTTAAAGGAGGCATTCAATAAATGGGGTCCCATGCCCCTGAGGCTCTGGTATCTCTCAACGCATTACAGGAAGCCGCTATATTTCTCCGAGGAGGCTCTCGAAAACTCTGTGAAACTATATGAGAGACTAACTACAGCAGCCCAGCTACTGAGGAGGCTGGCCCACGAGTCAACAGGCCTACACTATGCACGCGAGGAGGACTTGAAGGTGTTTAACCAGCTTGTATCACTCCACACACGCTTCCATAACGCGTTAAGCGATGACTTTAACACGGCGGAGGCTCTTGCAGTGGTTAACGAGTACCTTACAATATTATTCAGGGATATACAGTATAATCCAAGACACCTACTTGTATCAACAAGCATAAAGTTACTCAGGGAATTCAATACAGTGCTCGGCGTACTAGATAGGGAGCTGGAAGGAGTGGAGGAGGGTGAGGCATTACTGGATAGCATGGTAGAGATACTTATAAATGTCAGGAAGGAGCTCAGAAAGAGAGGCATATACGACTTATCAGACACTATAAGAAGCGATTTATCAAAGATAGGTATACAGCTAATGGATAAGGGGCTTGAAACAACGTGGGTAAGGGTTAGAAAGTGAGTATTAGTTCCAGTAGAAAATGGCGAAGCAGTGAGCTAATAGCGTTAGAATACCTTGAGAAACAAGGATTTAGAATCGAGGAAACGAGGAAGAAGATAAAGATTGAAGGAGTTGAGATAGGGGAGGTTGACGCTATAGCTATATCACCTGGTGGGGAGAAGTACGCGGTTGAAATAAAAGCCGGCAGGATCGATGTAGCAGGGATTAGGCAGGCATACGTCAACGCATTACTCCTGGGTCTAAAGCCCCTTATCGTTGCGAAGGGCTACGCCGATGACTCGGCGATGATGCTTGCAAGGGAGCTTGATGTCAAGGTCGTAGAGCTGGGCGACCAGTATCTCGTGGACTCTGAGGAATTAGAGATAATTGTTGAATCAGCCATTTATGGATTACTCAGAAAGATACTAGGGGTCGTCACAAGCAAAGAACCTATTCCACCACAGGATTACACCGTAATAGAGGCCCTCGCCGGCTCACGTGATATAAAGGAATTTGCGGACTCCTTAAAGACCACGGTGGAAAACGCTATGAGACAGGTTAGAAGGATTCAGTCCAAGGGTATTCTACCCGAGGACACTAAGAGTTATTATGAGTTGAAAATGTATGCCCAGATAATTTTACTAAGGGAGAGGATAAGGGGGCTTGAGAGGCTCCTGGCAAGCAATTGCAGGGAGAAAACCCAACCTAGCTACCCGTGAAGACAGGGCAGGCCCTGAACCAGTATTTGATCACTTCCCCGGCCAGCACCTTATCGCATTTAGACCGTATACTTACCCTGATGAAACCGTTTGAAAACCCTTTGAAGCCACCGCGACACCCTATTTCCCTTAATAACTCCTCGATAACATCTTTCTCGGGCTTGTATAGCGGCTTTGCAGTATCCGTTATTCCCATGGAGATCATTCTCCAACATGACTCGCCATGACTGTAAAT
This sequence comes from Desulfurococcus sp., assembly GCF_049970475.1. Lineage (NCBI taxonomy): Archaea > Thermoproteati > Thermoproteota > Thermoprotei > Desulfurococcales > Desulfurococcaceae > Desulfurococcus > Desulfurococcus sp. The sequence continues at coordinate 5,933 of NZ_JBMFMW010000050.1, read as the reverse complement.
GTTAGCCATGCATGCTAGTGGGAAATACTTTAAGCCTTTTCTCCTGGTATAAGCCGCTATATTCTTCTTTATATCTGCTACATCGATATTGTATTGCACTCCCTCACGCATCTTCTCTAGAGGTATACGTAGCCTTCTCTCTATTTCCCTTATATCGGCTCCAGCCTCCTTTAGGTTGCTAATGATTCTCGGAGTTACCCTTAAACCCCCTGCAACAACCCCTACTGCCCCGTATTCGGCTGCCTTATCTATGATCTCTACATATTCTTTATCGGTTATCCCCGGTATTATGGGTCTCAGGAACAATACCGGCTTTAATCCTGCCTCCCTGAGATTTCTTATCGATTCAAGCCTGATCTCTGGTCTAGGTGCATTCCTCTCCAGCTCGCTAGAGTAGTTGATCGAGACTAGGGTGATCAATGGCGATATACCTGGGTCTATTGCAGCTACTTTAAGAGCCGTATTCATTGATATATAAGCTTTCGTGGAGAACTGAATATAGTTGCCCAGATACTTTTTCACCGCCCAGATATATTCAAGGGTCTTCACGAGGACTGCCGGGTGAAACGGTTCTGTTACGCTACCAATAGCGATCAGGGTTCCCCTTTCACCTGGGAGGAAGTATTTATTATTAAGCAACGCGTAGACTAGCTGCACACCACTTAAAGGATACGGCTTTATCGAGTTCGTTGGAAACCCCATGTCACCTATGTAGCAGTATGAACACCCCATTGTACACCCAATACCAGTGTGTATTGTTAAGCCGCAGGGTCTCGGAGCCCGTTTTGAATGAGGGTCTCTAAGGGATGCTTTCTTCTCCTCATCGTTGAGAATTGTGGATACCTCATCCATGATTTTACTCCTTAATGCTGCATAATACTTGGAGACTTTGCTCATAGCTGATCCTTTAACACCAGGTATCCCTACTACTATAATTAATACACCGGGGTTTTAATCGCTTAGAGACAGGTTAGAACAATACATGTTATAATAGGTTAAACATGATTAATGTAGAACAGGTGTAAGAATTGAACGTTGACTTCATCCGCCACATAGTGAACCCGGTGTTAAACAAGTATATGGTTAACCAGGAGAAAACCAGGGTTTTAATAGAGGTAAAGAAATTGTTTCAACAGAGCGAGGAAGTATATAGGTTCAGCATATATAATGGAGATCCACGAAACCTCGCCGCATTCCTTAAAAGCAATGATTTTACACGGATCGTGAACATATTAAAGTCAGCTGGGATGACATACTTGATCACAGAGATACTGAGTGAAGCATTAGCATCATACAGCGGCATCAAGGAGGTTGAAGAGGCTTTAAACCAGGCCCTAGACTCGCTGAAAAGAGAAACACAGGTTGAAACAGGTGGAGGAAGGAAAGAGGATGTAATAAGTATGCTTGAATCCGTGCTTAAAAACACTAATCTGTTTAAACAAATCGAACGGGGTAGAAACAGCCTGACGGCTGAGACCCACAGTGGTTGGCTACTACGTGTTTCAAGCAGTAAGAAGGGATATAAGTTGAAGATTAATTTCACTAAGAATTACCGTGGTAGTGAAACAAGTGAATTAATGAAAGAGGTAGTGAGGATTGCCGAGTGGATTAATAGTCTTCGATTGTGATGGTGTACTCACATACAACCATAGTAGTTGGCAGCAATTACATGAGTACTTTGGTAGCAGAGACAATAAGTATTTTGCCGAGCTCTACGAGAGAAACCTGATAACATACCTGGATTGGATGAAGATAGATATAGCATTAATGATACATGCATGGGGTAAGCCGATAAAGAGACGGGATGTTGAGAATGCATTATCAACCATCAGGATTAAACAGGAAGCCCCCGAGGTTATTAGGGCACTCAAGGATGCCGATTACATAGTCGCTGTTGTAAGCAGCGGTATCGACATACTGGTTGAGAGGGTCTGCCGGGAGCTTGGAGTGGATCTCTGCCTCTACAATAAGCTTGCGTTCCATAATGATGAATTAATACCGGGTGGAGAAGCGCTAGTACCATTAAGGGAGAAGCCTAGAATAGTGAAGAACCTGGCCGAATCCCTTTCGATAAGCATCCATGACACATATTATGTCGGGGACAGTAAATGGGATATAGAAGTATTCAGAAACGTGGGGCACTCGATTGCTGTAAAGCCATGTGGTGAAGCCTGTGGGTTCGCCGAACACGTGGTCTCGGATCTCAGGGAGATAATAGGTATTGTTAATGGTTCCCGCGTTTAGAAATTATGAAGCGAGGCGGCTCAATCCACTCGCTTTTACATCGGGGACACCGGGAAACCTCCTTAGGCTTCCCGAGATCCTTGAATACATAGCCGCACTTCCTGCATCTAGGAGGCTCCATGAGAAGCACTTCTTCCCCATTCGACTTAGAGAAAACGCTTTTAGCAATATGCAATAGATCCTCGTATACCTCTCTAGGTGTAGTGTTCAATTGAAGAATACTGATTATCTCCCTAACAGTTAAAGGTCTAGTGGTCTCCCTTAATAGCCTTATTATTTTCTCCCTACTTGTTTCAAAATCGCCCACTATAACCACCCATGTCCTATACGCTGAGTTAAAAGCTTGGATAAAGGAGAAATAATTATAGGTGGCTCCACGACTACACGAGTCTAACCAGCTTAGCTAGCTTAATCACTAGCTCATCAGGGTCCACATCATTGAGTAGTACTTTCTTAAGTGTTTCACGACGACCATACACTATATCTATCTTGGACACAGGGATCTTCAGCTCCCTTGCCAAGTACTTCACTAGTGCAGCATTCTCCCGGCCTTTCTCTGATTGCTCAGCTGTGTGGAAAACCAGTTCATCCCCCTCGATAGTTATGTAGTCTTCTACATCTCCAGGTTTCACCCTTATAGATAGAATGATGCCCTGGGAGGATTCACTTATATGTTTTGACACTATTCCACGGATTTTATCGAATAATTGAGACAAGAGCATCCCCAATTATATTTTAAGTAAGAGTGAAGAGTAAAAAATCTTGCTACATGTTAACCACCGGATTAAATACTCTTCAACACCTCGGTCAAGGCCTTCACATCGCTATCTATCTTTAATCCCCGTGGATCAAAGTGTGTGCGGGAAGCCATGATGCCGTGTTGCTTCAAAGCCTCTATGAGGGTCTCGTATTTCGGCATATTTCTCCCAATAATAGAGCATAGCTTATCTATTCGTACATACGGGTTATTCAACCTAGTCTCATTCCTGAGGAGCCCAAGTATTCTCCTCGAATCCCTGTGAAGCCAGCTTATTTTATCGGCTTCATTGAATACCTTATCAATGAACTCAGCCTCCCCTAGGCTGCAGATCCATGTTTCGCCTGTTAGAACCGGTTTCTCGTTATTAATACATGTTAAATCCCTGGCTTCATCCAGGGATTTAATATATCCTCTTTCCAGTGTCGATGGGCAGTACCATATATAACCCAGGCATTCATTAATTAATCGATATGCTTCCCCCGTGCTCCTCAGGGTTTCAAAGAAAACCCTGTAATAATGCTTATAAATGAATATAAGCAATGGCCTAGCAGCAATGTCGAGTGCTGAAGCGTGTTTAACTATGTACGCGATGAGTAACCTAGCCCCTATTTCTTTCTCGAAATCGGTGTGGACACAAGTAAACCAGTATCTCCTAAGGGTTTTCCTGTAGTGACTACATGTGAGCGGGGCTGTATCGGTTGCCGTGACACCTATCAACGCCCTCTTACCCAGGGGTTTAAACACCGAGTCCACGAATGGGACTGGGGAGCCGTAGGGATCTAGGTCTATATAGTCGAGTGATATACCCGTGAAGGTAAAATTATTGAGAAGGACATTTGCCTCCTGCGAGTACACGTGTAGTTTTCCAGGGTATAGGTTGTTGAGCCGCAGGTTTTTCCTTATGTAGTATAATGCATGTGGATCAATATCGTTTACTATGCCCTCACCACCCTTCTCGAGCGCTATGCGAATGCTACGTATTCCAGTGCCGGCTAATGGATCAATGAAAAATATATTCCTCGAACCATACAGGGTCCTGAGGACTGAGACGGTCACATCCCTGCTTACTATGGCTTGTGGATTATAGAAGACAGGCATCCAAGCCGGCTCTATTGATCCATCGGGTCTTCTATACTCATCCATCCGGGGTATTACGAGCTTAGCTAATCCCTCCTGGATCAATTGTTCACGGCTGAGTATCTTTACTTCAGTCATTGACTATACACCGCCCCATATCTCCACGGTTGAGATCCTCCCTCAGGATCGAGACGGAGCCAGGGCCTCGATTACTTTATTAATCAACCCCTTCGTACTTGATTTAACGTGCTCCCTGTTCTCCATGGTTAACACTATTTTTTCGGCGTCACTAAGTCTACCCAGTATATCTCTATCGGTCAATCTATAATGTACGACAAGTATGACTGGTTTACCGGAGTCGAGGATCTCCAGGAACAATGGCTTGAAAACAGGTATTTTAAGCTCCATGGGCCCCACTTCATCTATACCTATGACGCTGGCTTCTCCAAGAGCCCTCCTTAACGCTGTCTCAATGATCCTGGATGCCTCTTCAACGAGCACAGTATAAGACCCTATCCTCACCGAGCCAGGTATACTCTTTTTTGCTAACCATGCTTCTTCACCACTTAATAAATCAGTAACTTTAAACCCTACCCTCACACCATGTTCCCTTACTTCAGGCGCTTTAATACCGCCAACCAATAGATTGTTCTCTCTGAGCTCTGATATTAACTTCTCGAAAAACGTCGACTTACCCACACCGGGGCGGCCTGTAATAATGATTTTCATGAATCCCCCCTTACTTTAGAACCTGGCTAGTGATCCATGGAAGCCCATAGATTGATGGGTTTAAATATGCATCGTGCCACTCAACCTGGGCCCGGCTTCTTTATCCTTCTCCATGCTTTACAAATGTACGTCACGGATTTCTTTTAGGTCGTTTTTCGTTCTAATAACTACGAGCTTGGAACCAGTTGTCTTCACTAGTTTCTCAGCGTTCTCTAGTTTCTCAGCCTTATTCTCAGCCATATCCAGCCTGGTCACAGTTATCACGTTTCCACCTTTCACAACAATATCCACTGGAGTTCTAGATAATTTTACTATGAGGTCTCCGAGTCTATCTAGGAGCCTCCACAGGGCTGCCTCTATTTCATCGCCCGGCAAGTACTCGTTTTCCAGCGTACCTGCATAAGGCTCCGGGGGCTTGTCTCCGAGTATATCTATCTCCTCAAATATGTCCTCCCCCATTATCCTGGCTAATTCCACAGCTCTTTGAAGCGATACCATTAGCTCACCTCTTTCATACATATAGACAGCTTTTCTGCTTACTCCAAGTAGCTCCGCTAACTCGCCCCTTGTGAGCCCTACTTCCTTCATTTTCACTTGGAATTTTCCAGCAGAAATCTTCAAGAGGTAGTTTCCTCTAATGTTTACAACAATAGGCTTGCTGTTCCTCAATAAATAGTTGCCGAGAAGATTCGTAGTAACGATGTTGACGCCGTTCCTGACATATACTACATCATCCTCAAGCTCCCGCCTACCGTTTTTCTCAGCCACTATAATAGTGTTCGAACCGTACACTATCCCTGATTTCTTTAAGTCATTTACCTCTATCCAGGAGACCTCCCTTAAATCCTGCGAAACCTTTATGAAAACCCTGGTATCGCCTCTACACGCAATGATATCGATGCTTCTAGCTGAGGTAGGGTATGAAAGAAACTCGACCCGGAAACCAGCTTTCCTCAGGGTTCTAGAGACTTCTTCAGCGATGTCCCCTGTACCCCTGTTTCTAGACAAAACAGACCCCGTTTTCTAAATTATGTTTAAACATGTTTAAAAGGGAATTTATTTTCCATGTCTAAGCTACTTTCTCCTGTATATACTGTATATCATTGCATGATCTTTATCATAG
>NZ_JBMFMW010000049.1:0-9153 GCF_049970475.1 Desulfurococcus sp. | reverse complement strand
GGGGATACAGGGGGGAACAAAAACGAGGGGATGAAACCAATTTATATAAACCTACATGGGACCTGAACCCCTCTAACTCGAGGGAAAAGTGTTTTAAAGCTAAGCTTTAAAAACCGTTATCAGTTAATTATGTTGAGTAGTTATGCATATGCTTATCGAGTTAAGTCCGGTGAAAGAATTGAGTGAGAGGGAGAGTTTTAGACAGATAGTTAGAATGCTGGAAACCGATGTCGATGGAGAGCTTCCATTAGTTTACGGTCTCTCAGAAGTAAAGGGCTTGGGCTATACATTTAGTCTAGCAATATGTAGAATACTAGGGTTGAACCCTGAACAACGCGTTGGTTTCCTAAGCGATGACGTGGTTAAGAGTATCGAAGAGGTTGTACGCAACCCTGGGAAATACGGTATTCCATCATGGATCTATAATAGGCAGAAGGATTACACAACAGGCCAGAATCTTCACTTAACTGGTGCAAACCTAGTATACTATGTGAAGGAAGATATTGAAAGGGAGAAACGCGTAAAGAGCTGGCGCGGTATAAGGCATGCCCTGGGCTTGAAAGTTAGGGGCCAGAGAACTAGGACAACAGGTAGAACAGGTGTAACCGTGGGTGTGAGGAAGAAGAAAGCCACCCAGCAACAGCAAAGCAAGAAGACAGAGGGGTGAGTTAGATGGGCGACCCACGCAAACCAAGGAAATCTTATGAGGGTCCCCGGCATCCATGGCGTCGCGATATATTAATGTATGAAATGAAGCTGATGGGTACCTATGGGTTAAGGAATAAAAGAGAACTATGGAAGACCGCGACCATGGTGAGGTATTATAGGCACAGAGCGAGATCCCTATTAGCAACGCCTCCTGAAATCCGTGAGAAGGAAGAGAAAGCCCTTTTAAACAGGTTGATAAAATTAGGGCTACTTAAGGAAGGAGCCAGGCTGGATGATGTGTTAAACTTGAAAATAGAGGATCTACTGGAGAGAAGGCTTCAGACCATAGTGTATAAGAAGGGGTTAGCAAAGACCCTTCATGAAGCCAGACAATTAATTGTCCACGGACACATAGCAATAGGGGGTAGAAGAGTGAGGTCGCCTGGCCGAATAGTCACAGTTGATGAGGAGCCATTGGTTGATTACTACCCATTCAGTCCATTAAAGCAGAGAATAAGCCAAGAAGCACAGGCATAGAGGTGATTGAACGGTGGCTTTCTCAATGAGAGAGTTAAAGTGGGGCGTAGCACATATATACAGCAGCCCCAACAACACAATAATACATATAACAGATATAAGCGGAGCGGAAACTGTGAGCAGGATAAGCGGTGGAATGGTTGTAAAGGCAGATAGAGAGAAGCCAAGCCCTTATGCGGCAATGATGGCCGCGGCAAGGGCTGCAACCCAAGCGATGGATAAAGGTATCACCGCGCTACATATAAAAGTAAGAGCACCAGGAGGCCACGGCCCTAAGACTCCTGGGCCAGGTGCTCAAGCAGCTATTAGAGCTCTGGCCAGAGCGGGTTTCATTATTGGTAGAATAGAGGATGTGACACCAATACCACATGATACCACAAGAAGGCCTGGCGGTAGGAGAGGTAGGAGGCTATAGAAGGGCAGAAACGGGTGTTTTCCAGCTTGCATATTGATATACTTGAGAAAACCCCCTCTACTATTAAGCTATATTTAAGGGATGTACCATTACACCTCGTTAATTCGCTGAGAAGAACAATATTATCGGAAGTCCCTACAATGGCTGTGGACTACGTGGCTATAACGGAAAACTCAAGTGTCTTCTATGATGAATACATATCGCATAGGCTTGGATTAATACCATTAAAAAGCAATGAAGCATTGAACAAGTATAAGCCTCCCGAGGAGTGTGCAGAGGCCGGTGATAGAGGAATATTCTCGCAGGATTGCTTCGTAACCCTAAGGCTGGAGGCAAGCGGGCCTGAGAAGGATGTTTTAACAGTGTATAGTAGAGACCTTGTTAGCAGTGACCCAGATGTTGTACCAGTCTACGGCGAAATACCGATATTGAAGCTTATCAAGGATCAGAGCATAAGGCTTGAGGCATATGCCAGGCTTGGAAGGGGAAAGGAGCATATAAAATGGAGCCCAGTCTCCACCGCTGCGCATAAATATGTTCCAGTGATAACCCTCGATAGTGAGAAATGTAAGGGGGCCGAGTGTTCTAGATGTGTTAATGCATGCCCGAAGAATATATTTGAGGCAGGCAACAACTCGGTAAGGGTTAAAGAGGATAAAATACTTGAATGTACATTCTGCAGGCTATGTGAAAACATATGCCCCACCCAAGCCGTGAAGGTATCATGGAGGGAGAACGAGTATATATTATATCTAGAGCTAACAGGAGCTCTGAATGCTAGAAATATTTTAATAGAGGCAATAAACATTCTAAGTAGAAAACTAGATGCTTTCATAGATGAGTTGAGAAGGAATGGTGTCGCTGTATGAGCAGGCTGAGGAAAACAAATATAGTTTTAAGGAAAGTGATAGAGGAGTTGAGGAAGCAAGCCTCTATAAATAACGCACCAATATGGAGTAGTATAGCTGAGGAATTATCCAAGCCAACCCGTAGAAGGAGGGCTGTGAATATCAGTAGGATAAATAGATACAGTAAGCCCGGGGACGTTGTAGTAGTGCCTGGAAAAGTACTTGGTGCAGGTAATATAGATCACCCGGTTACTGTGGCAGCATTCGGATTCTCAAGGACAGCACTTGAGAAAATAGTGAAGAGTGGTGGAAGAGCAATATTTATCCTCGACCTTGTTAAGGAGAACCCTACCGGAAGCAGCATCAAGATAATTGGGTGAGCTTGATGAGTGAGGAGAAAGTACTCTACATAGATGCATCGAACCAGATATTGGGGCGTTTAGCGAGTATTATTGCTAAGAAGTTGCTCGAGGGATATAGAGTCATAGTGGTTAATGCTGAGAAAGCCGTGGTAAGTGGTGAGAAAAACAGGGTGTTAGAGGGCTATAAGATATTATTTAGGGTTAAAACCCACTACAATCCAGAGACCAAGGGAGTCAGGAGGCCTAGAACCCCGGCCAATATCTTTAAGAGGACTGTGAGAGGAATGTTACCGATAGATAAGCCGAAGGGAAGAGATGCTTTTAGGAGGCTCAGAGTATACATAGGTGTGCCAAGCAACATGAAGAATATCGCCTTCATACAGTTCCCCGAAGCCTCAGTCTCCAGGCTCCGTAATAGATATGTTTACTTAGAGGAGGTGGCGAAAGCCATAGGGTGGAGGGGTGTTAGGAAGTGAGCCAGACACTCAGTGATAAGATAAAAATAGTTGTTTCATCAGGCAAGAGAAAAACAAGCATTGCTAGGGCTGTGATAAAACCCGGGATTGGAAGAGTATGGATAAACAACGTACCAGTAGAGTTCATCCAATTCGAGCTAGCCAAGATGAAGATACTGGAGCCACTATTACTAATAGGCGACCTAGCAAAAACAGTAGATATAAGGGTTAATGTACACGGCGGAGGCTACATGAGTCAGGCCGAGGCTGTTAGAATAGCTATTGCAAGGGGACTAGTCGAGTTCTTTAACAGTGATGAGGTGAAATCCCTATTTAAAGAATATGATAGGCACATGCTAAGCGGTGATCCACGTCAGACAGAGCCTAAGAAATGGGGTAGATATAGTGCTAGAAGGAGATGGCAGAAGAGCTATAGGTAGGTGGGATCTTGTTATTCCCGGTTAGATGTTTCACCTGTGGTAAACCCATTGGGCACTTATGGGAGGAGTATATTAAAAGAGTTGAGAACGGTGAGAACCCGGCTAAAGTATTAGATGATCTCGGTGTGAAAAGGTATTGTTGCAGGAGAATGTTTTTATCATACACGGATATATCAAAGGAGATATTATATTTCCCTAAGATCTCGTAGGAGGTGGTAGTGAATGAGCGATATACCTGAAGGAGAGGCACCTGTTTCAAAACCCGAGAGCGGAGTAATTGAGCTACTCGTACCAATTGAGAAATACTTATCAGCCGGTGTGCACATAGGCACCCATATATGCACGAAGTTCATGGAGCCATTCGTGTACAGGGTTAGATCCGATGGATTATATATACTGGACGTAAGGAAAATAGATGACAGACTGAAGATAGCTGGAAAATTCCTCGCTAGATATCAGCCCGAGAAAATAGCCGTTGTCTCAGTAAGACAGTATGGGAGGAAGCCGGTTCAGAAGATGTGTCAGTATGTAGGATGTAAGCCATTCGTAGGTAGATTCTTACCGGGAACCTTCACTAATCCAAGTCTTAAGATATACTTCGAACCAGATGTAGTAGTGATCACTGATACAAGGTCTGATATGCAAGCCCTTAAGGAGGCCGCTGAAACAGGTATACCAATAGTAGCCTTAGCAGATACCGACAACAGGGTTGACTATGTAGACCTCATAATACCCGGGAACAATAAGGGTAGGAAGAGCCTGGCCCTAATATACTGGATACTAACGCGTCAAATACTGCGTGAGAAAGGTGTTATACCGCCGAACGCTGAACTACCTGAGCAGCCTACTGATTTCGAGGCATCCCTCTAAATTTTTCGCAAGCATCCAGGACCATATTTCTAGGCTTATTCCATAATGCTTCAAGGTATTTAACTCGTAGTTAACAGTTATTATTCAAGGGGAGCAGGTTGAAGAAGAGGAGTCCTATAGTAGCCGGGTATTTTTACCCTGATAAACCTGGGGAGTTAAGAAGCGTGATAGAGTGGTCTTTCAAACATGGGATCGGACCCGGGAAGCCACCGAGTCCCTCAGATATCCAGGCCACGAATTCAATAGGCTATGTAGCCCCTCATGCAGGCTATATTTACAGCGGCCCTGTAGCTGCACACGTCTACTTTGATATGGCTTTAAATAAGAAGCCTGATACCATAGTGATACTTGGTACAAATCACACAGGTCTTGGAAGACCTGTTTCAGTGTATCCTGAGGGAGTATGGGAGACCCCCCTTGGAGACCTTGTTGTAGACAGTGAGATTGGAAGACTTATTGTGGAGAACAGTGAAATCGCTGAGTTCGATGAATATGCTCATTTAGAGGAGCACTCAATTGAGGTCCAACTGCCATTTATAGTGTACATCTATGGCGAGGATGTGAAAATAACCCCGATAGTTATAGGTATCCATACACCAGATATAGCAAGAGACCTAGCGAAGTCGATATATGAAGCATCAATGTCAACCGGTAAGAGAATAATAGTGATAGCGAGCAGCGACTTCAATCATTACGAACCCCATGAAGAGACAAGCAGGAAGGATTCAATGGCCATAGATAGAATACTCAAACTCGACACAGATGGATTATACAATGTGATACTGCATAACGACATAAGTATCTGTGGACCAGGAGGAATAATGACCCTCATGGAATACACTAAAAAATTGGGAGGGAAAGCCCAGCTATTGAAATACGCGACAAGTGGTGACACCTCCGGGGATTACTCACACGTAGTTGGCTACGCTGCTTTAAAGTTTTATATTTAGTGAGTGCTAAGCTAATATGCCGGCTTATATATTTAAGGAAGGTTGTATTAAGCATGGATGAGATACAGAATAGGAAACTGCACCATATAAGGTTAGCACTGGATCCCAGGGTCGACTTCAAAGACCATTGTAGTGAGATATATAGAGAGATACAGCTCGTGCATCAAGCTTTACCTGGATTAGACTTCGATGAAGTGGATGTGAAGCAAGTGTTTTTAGGCTACAGGCTAGAAGCCCCTATAATGATAACGGGTATGACGGGAGGGCATCCATCACTAGTCAGCATAAATAAAATGCTTGCAACTCTTGCAGAGAAGAAGCGAGTAGCCATAGGTGTCGGTAGCCAGAGAGCCATTGTTAAAAGCAACTTCAGCGAGGATGTCGTGGCAAGCTATAGGATCGTAAGGGAGACAGCTAGAAGTGTACCGGTAATAGGCAATATAGGTTTAAACACCCTGAGAGACATCGACACTGATACAGTCATAAGGCTAGTTGAAGTAATAGATGCCGATGCCATAGCAATACACTTGAACCCAGCACAAGAAGTAATACAGCCTGAAGGAGACACCCGTTTCAGCTTAGATGTGATTGATAAAGTCAAGGAATTAGTTACATCTCTCCGTAAACCCGTTATAATCAAGGAGGTTGGGAACGGGTTATCCATGGAGACGGTGAGGGTATTCCATAATATAGGGGTGAAAATATATGATACAGCCGGTGCATGTGGTACAAACTGGGCTCTCGTTGAAACGCTTAGAAATCAACCAGGGTCATCACGCTATGAATGCGGACTGAAGCTATCCGAGTGGGGGATACCAACACCGCTCTCAGTAATAGAGACAAGGTATGTTGCCGAAGACTCATTCATTATCGCGAGCGGCGGCGTATGGGACGGCTTTAAGGCAGCTGTGAATATAGCGATTGGTGCAGACATGGTTGGAGTAGCTAAACCCATTCTTAAGAATATACTTGACAACGGGCTGGAACGTGCCGAGGCATATCTAGACAACTATATCTTCGAGTTAAAGACTGCGATGTTCCTCAGCGGTGCCAGGAATATTGGTGAATTAAGGAGCAAGCCTATTATCCTCGGGCAGAAAATAGTAAACACGATGCTCCAGAGGGGAATAAATCCCCATACCTACCTTAACAACACGAGGAGAATGAAGTGAGCGAATACTCTTTCCCACAGTTATTCATAGAGGACGTCGACTCCGAGAGAATAATCTGCCTCAAGAACTCGGAGTACGCTTGGGCAAGCATCCCTGAGAAGAATAATTGTACAAAGTACTATGGTAGCATACCATACGAGGAGATACTGAAGTACATAGACTTGGAAAAAGCCATTTTGAAGAGGAGTACAATATTATTCAACACTGGAGAGCCGTCTAAAGCACTGTTTTTCTCCGAGAATACACAGCTATGCCTGCAGGAAGCGAAGGGTAGGAGAGTATTTTATATAGGGAGCATGAAGCACGTTAGAAAAAACGATTTAATAGCATACATTGTCACCAGGAAAAACGAGGTCAGAAACATTTATTCTACTTGTGAAGGATTTATACTAGCAGTCATCGATTTAACCTGGGAGAGGCCTGAGAGAATCATAGTGGTGGTGGCGATTGAGCAGCCAAGAGAAATCATTATTAGATAGGGTGAGAGAAACCGCTTTCAAACACGCATTGGTAAACGCTGTAAAACACGAGGGTAAAGCCGATTTTAAAGCGGTGGTTTCAAAGGTTATCGGGGAAATCCCAGAGATACGTAGCAGAATCAAAGAATTCATCGACTTGATAAAGGGCACCATAGAGGAAGTAAACAAGTTAAGCATCGAAGACCAGTTGAAAATAATCAGAGAGAACTGGCCAGAACTACTGGAGGAGAAGAGGGAAGCCAAGGAGAAGGAGCTGCCCCCATTACCCAATGCCGAGAAAGGTAAAGTGGTAACCAGGTTTGCACCTAACCCAGATTACACAATTCACCTTGGAAACGCTAGGCCAGCGCTGTTAAGCTACTGGTATGCTGAATTATATAATGGAGCGATGATACTTCGTTTCGAGGACACCGACCCAAGGATAAAATCACCTTACCCAGAAGCATATACAATGATAAAGGACGCATTGAAATGGCTTGGAGTAAAATGGAGCAAGGAATACATACAGAGCCTCCGGATGAATATATTCTATAATGTAGCAAGAGAGCTGATAAGCCGTGGAGGAGCATATATTGACACCTGCCCCGATAAGGAATTCCGCTTATATAGGAACGCTGGCAAGGCATGTCCCCATAGGAATACGTCAGTCGAAGAGAACCTTGAGAAATTCGATAAAATGCTTGAGGGGCACTATGGTGAAGGAGATGCTGTTCTAAGGGTGAAAACCGATTTACAACACCCGGATCCAAGCGTAAGGGATTGGGTTGCATTCCGTGTAATAGATACATCTAAAACACCACACCCGGTCACCGGGGAGAAATACATTGTATGGCCAACTTACAATTTTGCTGCTGGCGTCGACGATTATTTAATGGGTGTAACACATGTCCTCCGCGCAAAGGAACACATATCGAATACTGTCAAGCAGAAATACCTATATAAGCACATGGGCTGGAAATACCCCGAGACAATACATTTTGGACGTTTATCATTAGAGGGTGTGATACTGAGCAAGTCTAAAATGAGAAAGCTAGTTAAAGAACAAGGTATCTCACCATATGATGACCCAAGACTCGGAACAATTAATGGGTTACGTAGAAGAGGCATTCTCCGTGAAACAATCTGGAAAATAGTTAAGGAAGTGGGAATCAAACCCATCGATGCCAAGATAAGCCTAGTTAATCTCTACGCTATCAACAGGATCCTAGTTGATCCAGTCGCGAACAGGTATATGGGTGTTGAAGAACCGGTTCCAGTAATACTAAAGGATGTGAAAGAGGAGCTTAAAGCACAAATACCAATACATCCATCAAGACCGGGGCATTACGAGTATAGGATACTGGATGGCTCGGTAATCCATATATCATCCAAAGACTTGGGAACACTGCTTCAAAGCGAACATAAAACATTCAGAGCCATGGGGCTAGCTAACTTTACGATAACGGAGCCAACGATATTGGATGGTAAGCCAGCATTCATAGCCAGGCTCCACAGCATTTCACAGGAAGATGCAAGGAAGCTAAATGCTCCAATAATTCAATGGGTTAGCAACGATGAGAAAACAGATTTATTCCTCCTGATCCCGAGCGGATCAGAGATCAGGGAGGCCAGGCTCCTAGTTGAAAAACGCATTATTAATGAAAAACCAGACTCCATTGTGCAATTATACAGGGTCGGGTTCATTAGAATAGATACTATCAAAGAGGAAAAAGTAATAGCCGTCTTCTCACACGAATAAGACCACCGGATTCATTATTATATGGAATGGAAAGTCGCATCAAAAGTAGTTTAAAAATTATTTAATGCCCGTAATTTATAAAGCCCTGACATTATTCTATATAGCTTGTAGACGACCACGAGTTAAGGGAGGAGGATGAACACATGCCTAAGCCGTTTTATGTAAAGTTCGAGGTACCGCCTGAGCTAGCTGATAAAGTATACCAGGCAATATCAAAGGTAAGAGAGACTGGTGGGAAA
>NZ_JBMFMW010000048.1:0-9297 GCF_049970475.1 Desulfurococcus sp. | reverse complement strand
TCCCCACCCTAAGGGCGAGGTTTTAAACTGTAACTAATGTGATTCGGCCCTATTTTTAGATACATGTCTTTGTTTAGCCTCAATATATCTAAGACGTGGTGTAATGTTTTTCCTATGGTTTCTCAACTATACCACCAAGCATATATCTTCAGCTATCCCGGTCTTAGTCTTAATTCATCCACTCGTATTCACACCGCGTGTATACATGTATATACTCTGGATCGCTACCTAGTATAGGCCCAGTGTCCTGAGTATCTCACTGAATGTTTTCTCATCGATTGCCTCTATATATGTGTCTATCACGGAGAGAGCGCACTCAATACTACTGCACTTCTCTATGCTGCTCCTGATCCTGCGTAGTACGGCCACTACATAGATCTTTATCTCGGGGCCCATGGATCTCCCTCAACACGGTTTAGGAATATGAGGTTTATAAGTAGAGAGGGCGCCGAAAGTGCGGGGTTTGAATAGTGGATCACTGAAACTGCAGGGTCCTTTACTCCACTGGGGTGAAGGGGGCGGGTCTCATCTCTAGTTTCCGGGGAGGAAAAATTTATAATTTCTAATTTCTAAAATAGAAATTGGTGCCAACCATGAACCCCGGGAAATATACAAGCCTAAGACTAATAGAGAAGCTGGCATTTAGTATAGCGAAAATACTTACAGGTAAAAAACCGAGCCAGGGCAGGATACATCTCGCTGAAATGTATTGTGGAAACATAATGAATGAGATCAAGGAGCTAGCCGAAATAATAAACACTTATAGAAGATGCCCATTCTGCAACTATACTCCTGGTCCAAGATACTGGAGGCATGCCTTATACATACACTTAATTAGAAGTCATTTCCTCGATCTAGAGGAACTGGCAAGCACCTGCGGGTAAATAGTGATCCACCTACATTACTATGAGGGCTAAGACTCCTATCGCTACCTGTATCAGGGCCGTAAACAATACTACATCAGTTTCCCTTGCACACCTCTTCAACTTTTTCATGACTATCAGTGCTACATGTGTTAGACTGTAAGCTCTGCTATACGGGGGATCAAGACACCCCTCAATACTGGGTCTCCCGAAGTTCTCCTTGTAGACACCATGAATAAGCCCCCTTAGAAACAAGGCTAACTCGATAAAGTAGGGTGTAAATATTATCAGCCCGAATTTCTCGAAGTTACCATATATTACCACGGAGGCGTAGAATGCACCAAAACCATAAGTGAATGTATTCCCAGGGAAAACCTTCGCCGGGTACCAGTTATACCTTAGGAACACTATTATAGACGCGATCATTACCAATAAAAGCGGTACAACAACCCAGATACCCTTCTTCAAGGCAAATAGGAGGCTCACCAATGAGATCACAAGAGCCTGTGATGCCTCTAACCCGTTATATCCAGCTATCATATTGAAGGCGTTACTAGCCCCCATGACTCCAACAGGGATTACTACCAACGGGTAGAGCAAGCCTAGGTCTAGGACGCCTATTAGGGGAAGCTCTATCGTGGAGTACCCGGCTTTCACCACCATTAGTGGAAATGCTATTGGGATAGTTAATATTACTCTTTTAACTTGACTCAAACCCTTCTTCCACCCTAACAAGTCATCCATCAAGCCTAGGAGACCGGCTAGCAAGAGTACCTGTGATACAGCAAGATAGGTGATGATCCCAGAGTCGCCCTGGACATAGGTACTCAGCGCCATGAAGGATAGGATCCCGAAGACGGCTCCCAGAAGAACCCACATACCACCCGCTTCAACAGCATAGTGTTCTCCAGGCTTATTCATATCCCTGCCCTTGAAACCCAGCCTTAAACCTGTTCTAACCCACCATTCGAGCAGTATACTAGTGGTTGCTGCCGCCACCAAGACGGGTATTAGATAGCTTAAAACATCATCTCTCACTCTTTACTCCACCCCTTCCCCATTACTACTCCAAGGCGTGTTGAATAATAAGTATATCTCCTCAGCCCGTTTCTCGCCAATGCCTTCAACACTGAGTAACTCGTGCTTTGATGCATTAGCAAGGTTCTTAAGGGTCTTAAACCTTGCTAGGAGCTTCCTGGCAAGCACAGGCCCTATAATACTCTCAGCTACATAGAGTATCCTCTCCTGTATATCCATTGGCTTCTTCTCAACCCTCATCCTGTAGACACGCTTCTCCTCTGTTCTCCCCAGACTCTTAGCCTTAGATATAATCCACGCAATAGTGGCATCCTTACCCGGTGTGTTAAGCACAGGAATCCCCATTTCAAGTATCAGGGTATCCAGCACTCTCAGAATGCTCTGAATCCTCCAGCCCCTATACTTCTCCAAGGTACCCAGGTACCCCTCCAGTAGTATAAGTGGTCGATGCCCCCCTCTGCGGGCCTCCTCAAGCAGTAACTTGCTCTGTTCCCATATCCTGTTATCCCTTATACTGTTGGCTAGATCATCAACAGTCTTCCTCTCAACCAGTATTGAGTGCTTGTCCTCTGGAGCCATTATAAGGAAGTCTCCAACAGGTAGCTCCTTTACAGCGGTCTTTAATCCCTCCCTTGTAAACGCTTCCCTGAACTCAGGGTGCTTACTATCCTCTCGGGAGTCTATTATAACATCCACGGGAACTAGGAGCCTTATTTCCACACTTAATACCCCGTGTCTCTGGCTCTAGGTTTTCCTTCTATAGTACAATGCAGCCCTTGGATAGTCTTCACCAGGCACGTCCCTGGCTGCTAGAGAGTAAAAGTTCGAGGCTGCCTGGGAGAGTAGCGGCGTATATCCTTTCAACATGAGGGTGTAAGAGATAACCCTGTAATCCTTTGCGGCCCCGCTGATTGTGAACCTAGGTGTCGAAACGGGTATGTTAATCCTAGCAAGATATCTCCTAACCATGTTTCCAAACCATAGATTCCCGGCTATCTCACTAAATAATTCCTGGCTAACGTCATACGAGTCTAAGAGTGCTAGGGATTCCGCTAGCACAGCCGGCATTATGAGACCTATATTATTCAACGCCAGTTTTAAAGCCATGGCCTTAGGGATCCCGCCAACCCAGTATATTTTACTAGAGTAGAGTAGCGCTATCTCCCTAGCCTTACCCTCTATCCCTGAATCCCCCGCGAGCATTGTGACAAGGTTGCATGCTGAGGCTTCATCGGTACTCCCGTAGACAGGCGCTTCAATGTATATGCCCCCGTGATCTCTAACCATCCTATACAGCATTAAACTAGTCTCCGGGCTTATGGTTGAAGAATTCATTAGAATACCCGTCCTGCTTAACAAGTTCTTCTCTATGAGCGTGTAAACGAAGTCCATGACGGCTTGATCGTCAAATAAGAAGATCACCGATGCATCAACGTTATTCATTAAATCTAGATCCTCAATGACCCTGCATTTAACGGTGGAGCAAAGGGATCTAGCCTTCTCAACGTTTCTATTGTAGACAAATACCTCGACACCACGGGATACCAGGCATCTAACCAGTGAAGAACCCATTAAACCAGCTCCAGCAACAAGGATCCTGTAAACCATAAATAGATCCCACCTATATCTATGAAGTAGTAGTTAAACAGTTTATAATGGTTCAGGTTAACGTCCTCCACTGCTGTGATCCGTTAGTTGTGAGATACGCTTATCACCACGGGGTCAAGAACCTGTTCCTAGAGAATCCAGGTGTTTTAGGTAGATTAAGCTCTTGTTGATTAGAAGTAGAGAGAAAACATGAAAATTACAACTAGATCCAAGGGAAATAACAAGCTTAAAAGAGCGCGAGAACCTCATGAAGAGCCACGTATGGAGAGATACATGGCTAGTGTATACATAGTAGCTTTAAAAGCGAGAAGAATATTAAGCAGCATAAAGCAGTCATCAACCCTTATATTACGAAAACTAAAACAGTTTGGCAAAAGCATTGATTTTCGGTTTCTCATTTTGCAGGGTTAATTCCATGACGAACTCGTAACGATTATATCTTTACCTGGATCAAGCTTTAAACCAGATTATCATCACGGCTTATTCACGGGTTTGATGCAAGTATTAAGAATAATACGGCAAGTGTAACCATTAGCCCCGGCCTCTCCCTCCAGTCCCTGCATCCTATTAAGCCGTTGAATCCACCCAGTTCTCTCAATGGTACACCGGCTTTAGCCATGAAGTATGAGAGTAGCATGGCCAACTCGCCAAGGCGATCCCTTGTGTTTTCACTGTATGCTCGTATCTCATATATTATTGTTAAAAGCCTCTCCAGTGCCTTGTAGTCGAAGTCTACATCCCATAGTGTTAACTCTAGTTTCTCACCAAGCCTCTCAGCAAGCCCGGGCACATACTCTAAGGGGGCTATTGCCTCAAGGTATTCATTGAAGAGTTTAATGAATCCTGCTAACGCGTGTTCCCCACCTGTCTGCTTATAGAGACTAGCCATTACAACAATATCGTTTATAACATCGCGTATTCTCTCCTCAGGCCCCTGGAATATAATCTCCTGAGATGTGTTCAACCCAAGCATGGTCTCCATGAATGACTCCCTGTGTAATTGATGCTTTATGGGAAGGGTTTTAAGAAGGGTGGCTTCGTTGAAAAGGGTTTATAAATTTTTAGGTTGAATCCTTAAGTCCGTTTAAATCACTACGTCTTCGGGGCCGGCTTACAATTGCCAGTTATCAAGAATGCTGAGCGATGGCACTGGTTTTCTACATGATTTCAGCACACATATTATTTCTGACCATATACTTACAGCTATCTCTTCAGGTGTCTCAGCCTCTATATTTAGCCCAGCTGGCATATGGATCCTCTCCCTGAAACTACTTACATCAACACCCTCGGATACGAGTCTGTCAAGCATCCATTTAGCTCTGTTCCTGCTGCAGAGAGCCCATATATGTCCCTTGAACCCATTTAATACAAGGTGTTTGAGTACCTGGTAGTCTGTTTCAACTTCACCGAAAGCTATTACTGCTATATCGTTCTCCGTGAACTCTATTGTCTTCAACTCATCGATAACGCTTCCAGATTTAACCGTCTCTGCATAGGGATATCTATCCTTGTTGGCTAACCCAGGATTCTTGTCGACAACGACTACCCTGAATCCCAATATATTGCCAATATCCGCTATAGGCTTTCCGACGTGACCGGCGCCCACCAGTATTAGACGGGGCTTGGGCTTCAACACGTTGATGAACACCTCCACTACTCCACCACACAACATGTTTGTAGGCATTGCGTCAGGTGGTATATTCTCCCTCCTGAGAGCCATTTTAACGCGTCTAGGCTTACCCTCCTTCAAGGCTGATAATGACTCCTTTATAACAAAAGCCTCGAATTCCCCGCCCCCAATTGTACCATACTTCAAGCCATCAATGGTTACAATCATTAGCGAACCCAGTCCACGGGGTCCGCTGCCCTCCTTATTAACGAGTGTGGCCAATGCTACAGGTCTCCCCCTATCCAATTCCTCAACAGCCTTGAACAGTATATCCCTATTATTCACTTCGCATCCTCCTCTATAACTCTCAATCCATTGCTCTGAAGCATCCTTTTAACAAAGCCTTTATCACTGGATGATAGCTCCTTGGATAGCTTTATTATGACTGAGAAACCGCCTTGACCCAGTATAGGTGTGCCCTCGAAGAAGAAGACTGGGTTATACCCGTGTTTTAGTAGCAGGGGGTTTAATACGTCTAATATAGCTCTTATATCCCAGTAATTAAATGCCTCCTGGATCACTATTTGTGTGTTAGAAATCCTAGCTATCAATGCTCTCACTTAACCTCGTTTTATTATTTTATAATATACCTTGAGATATTATATCCCTTATAAGCGTTGAATGAAACGGTGGAGTATATGAGCTTCAACCTGATGATTACACATGAGCCAGGCTTGGAAAACTTCAGGTTTGTATTGGCGAAGCTGAGGAACACAGGGTTAAACTATGTCTTGGTTGATAAGGGGCCCTCGGTAATATTGTTAAAGGTCGATGACCCCTACGACTTCACATCGAGGATCAGGGAGGCAGTCAACGAGATCCAGGTGATTTATAGAGTAATACCTATAGATGTGGTAACGGATCCCTATGTTGAAATAGTTGCTGAGAAATCAAGAGAGCTGGCACTGGAGAAGATACCCGTGGACAAGACATACAGGGTGACACTACACGGCAGGCTCTACTGGCTTGAAACAAGGCTCCCAGCTCACACGATGGATGCTATAAGGGTGATAGCCGATAAGATAGATAGACAGGTGTCGCTAACCCACCCAGATTACCTTGTATACATTAGGAGCGTTAAATTATATCATAGGAGGAGATACGCTACAATAACTGTTACATCGCCAAGCAATATTATAGCATTAAAATCAGATAAACCATAGATAGTATAAGGAAACCGCGGGCTCAATAATTATAAGTCATTCTCTGGATCATCATTTATGAGGGAGTAATTGTGCCGGTAAACCTCGGTGACATATTTCCAAACGATACCATTGAAAAGCTCGAGGAATATGTCTCCATATCATCCAAGGTTGCTGAGAGATTCAAGCAGGCTGTAAACCTACTCAACAGATACCAGGTTGGCGATGCCAGGATGGTTCTCACAGAGCTAGTAGAGCTGGAGAATAGAGGTGAAAAACTGAGAAGCGAACTCGAGTACTCCATATCCTCGCTAAGGCTCGAGGCATCATTCATGAGTGAACTACTAAGTATAGTTTCAAGTATTGACATGATAAGCGATCATATTAAAGAAGTAGCAAAGGAGCTCCGTATAATCCCCTTCCTGGAAATACCACAGGAATTACGGGCCGGGTTACTCGAGCTAAGCGAGCTGGTTGTAAAAGCTGTTGAAATATATAACAAGGCTTTTAGAGCTGTTCTCAGAAGCAACTTCGAGGAGGCATTAAGACTACTTGATGAGGTAGTGAAGCTTGAGGAGAAAGCCGATGACATAGAGGTAAGGAACCGTGGCCTTATACTTGAATACGGAGATAGATTCAAGCCTTTGGCGATGGCAATAATGGTTCACAGCTTGAATAAAGCACTTGAAGACACTGCGGACATCTGCGCCCTAAGCGCTACCAGTTTAAAGATACTTGTAATGGCACGTTTACTCTAGCCCGGCCACCCTGGAGAAAGCCTCGAATAAAAAGTACTATGCTCCCAAAGGTCTCATGGGATAGGCGTCTTGAACTCCTTGAGCAACATGCTTATTCTCCTTACCCCCTCCTCAATAAGGTCTTTCTCACTCATCGAGAAGTTTAGCCTGACAATGTTCCTCCCTGTCTCATCAGTATAGAATGCCGCTGCAGGTATAACCGCCACATTATACTTTTCTAAGAGTTGATCCGAGAACACTCTTCCATCAATGCCTCCAGGTAGCCAGAGCAGTATAAACATGCCCGCAACAGGCCTCGTGTGTTTTAACCCCATTAGGTGTTTCTCTATGGCGGCGATCATTATATCTCTCTTAGACTTATACTCGGCCACGGCTTTCTCTCTTATAGGCCTGTATAACTTGTTCCTCAATAGGTTTAGAACAATGTATTGCGAGGGAACCGGTGGACACATATCCATTGGTCCCTTAGCTACACGGACTCTTCCAATTATCTCCGGGTGGGCCTCAAGCCATCCTATACGGAGACCTGTTCCAAATATCTTGCTAAAGGACCCAATGTATATCACACGGTCCTCGGTATCCATTGATCTAAGCGGCTTCACGTCTACGGGTTCGTACACCAGGTGATTATATGCTGCGTCCTCAGCCACTAGTAGATCATACCTGCTAGCTATTTCGAGCAAGTGCTTCCTCCTATCCATGCTCATGGTCACACCTGATGGATTCTGTCCTGTTGGTATCATATATATTAGCTTAAGCTTCTTGCCCTCACTATGGAGGCGTTTAACCACATCTTCAAGTTTCTCAGTGATCATTCCATTATCATCCATGGGTACACCAATTATCCTTACCCCGTAGTGTTTCCAAACCAGTATCGTGTTAACATAAGAGGGGTTTTCAACGATGACGATGTCGCCTGGATCCAGGATTAGTCTCCCCAGGATGTCTATTGCCTGGCTACCCCCAAGAGTAACCACGATATTATCGGGCCCAGTCTTCACACCTTCATACTCGGCCATGAATTTAGCTATCTCAATCTTTAACTCGGAGACTCCATCTGCAGGCGAGTAGTTAACACTCCCCTTCTCTTTAATAAATACCTCTTTGGCTAGTTCCCCATATAGTTCACGGGGTATGACATCCGGGTCTGGCTCACCAGCTGCGAAGCTTATTACCTTGGTGGTTTTAGATTTAGCCGCGATTTTTGCTACTGCATCTCGGATAGGGCTTTGCTCGATATAATTTATCCTACTACTAAGAAATCTATCGTAGACGGGTTTCAATACATCACCACCGAGAATAAATCACTCGTTCCAGAGCATATAAATCTATCTATATATTATATATTATATATTATCATGTATCAAGTATAAAACAAGTTACGCCTAAGTGCTGAAGTCTTTTTGGTGTTTAGAGGGAAAGTTTATATTAGGTTGATGGGCTAAACCTAGATGCGGCCCACGTGCCGTTTGGGTCGAATACGATCCATGAACCCGCAGAAATAGCAAAGCTTCTGTGGACGGGACAAGTCCTTCCTAGATGAAACCATGGATAATAATATAATTATGGCGAACACCTAGGGAGAAACGGAGTCATATATTAATTAAAGCTGGGTTACTCACTGATGCTGGGTCGTTGGATCCATTAATTAAACTCCACTACTCTCAACATGCCTGCTTTATCTAGTTTTTCAATCTTCAGGTATTTATAAGATATGTTTCTCAGGTTCTCATTGTCCCCCATGATCATCACTGTAATTAGCCTTGAATCCGTTTTCTTTAAGTTATACCTAACCATGTTTTCAGCTATTCTATCGACGCCATCGGTGATCAATATTATGTCTGACTCCCTAGCAATGCTCCCAGCCCTTATATCCGTACACGCTGTTATAATAGCCCTAGAGATGTCTGTGCCACCTGCTCCTTTAACCCTTGCCATGTAGTCTAGCAACTTAAGCACCTCATTAGGCTTGGAAATCCTCCCTATCCTATACAGAGGATACGGCTGGCTATCAAAGAATCTTAGATAGAACTCCCTATGTGTTTTCACAGCCTTAAGGTAGAGACTTATCGCTACAGCCTTACCCCAGGTTATCTTCACCCCATCCATACTACCGCTTTTATCCAGTAGGACATACATGGGTCCGAGACTCTCCTCAACCACTTTCTCATAGAGGAGTAGCTTCCTCTGTGCAAATCTAGTGTAGAATACCTCACTCG
>NZ_JBMFMW010000047.1:0-9298 GCF_049970475.1 Desulfurococcus sp. | reverse complement strand
CTCTGCTTTAACGTCTCTATCTCCCTACGGTATACTTCACTAGGCTCCTTTGTCACATCAATGCTTCTAGCCTTTATTGCTAGAAGCAAGTATCCTCCATCCCTTAGAAATAGTAATGCATTGTCTGCGACTATAGCAGCTTGATCCGGTTGCGCAACATCCGCATATATCCCGTCAACTGTTTCAACAACATGCCTATATTCATGCGGCTTTCTAGCATCGCCTAGTATTGGATAAATGTTCTTTCTCACATCGGCAACTAATACTAGTTCCCTCATAACCCTGGGAGCGAATTCAACACCGTAAATTCTGCCTTTTAAGCCGACGATGTCCGAGATGTGACTGGCAGTGGTTCCAGAGGCTATTCCAAGGTATAGTATTCTATGTCCCTCCCTGATCGGCTGCTCACTGAGACCGTTGGCTAATGCACCAGCCAACTTGCTCCTGTATAGATTCCACTCCCTGTACTCGACATTGTTTATTCTATATAGTTTCTCACCATATACCCTGTGACCTGGAACCAGGTTCCTTGTGGCAAGTTTAAGGCTACCGTCATCAAGCTCTACAACGTATACCCCGTAGTATTTTTCATGTGGTTTTACCGAGACCGGTTGACTCACATGGATCACCTCCCACCCTTCCTCCTGGATTTAGGAGGCGGCCTAGGCCTCTTCTCCTCCTCTTTCTTTGGTGGAGGCTTAGGATATAGTTTCTTTATTTCTTCAACTCTCTCCTCGAGCTCCTTTACCAGCTTGTCTCCAGCTAACCTGCCACTGAAGTAGTCGATCTTGGCTGCTATCGATAATTTTGCAGCCAGCGCCCTGGCTATCTTACCTCTCTGCCACTTAGGGCTCTTATGTATGAATGGATGCTGGAAGATCACTCCATGCTTAGGCGGCTTGCCACCGGTTCTCAGGGCTCTGAACAATGCTTTCTCAGCACCCAGTACCTGTATGGTGCTTGCTGGCAGGACTGCTAGTTTTTCTAGCCCCCCGGCTAGACTCAGTAGCCTCGCCCCTAGTTTAGGCCCTACAAGCGCAGAGATATTCGGGGCAACCTCCTTCATTACTGCATCAATATACTCGTCCAGAGTACTTCTCAACTTGTAGAGATCCAGTATTATTCCAGCCAGTATCTTTATATAGTTCATGTCGAAATCACTTAGGTCGGCACCTATACTGTTCTTTGCCGCCTCAGCAAGCTTTCGAGCCTTTTCCTCGCTATACCCTAGTTTACTGAGGTTTTCCACAGTATAGTTGGAGCGGTGTCCCAGCTCATATACCAGCTTAGCGTACTCAGGGTGTTCCTTTACTAGTTCATCTAGTTCTGG
Source organism: Desulfurococcus sp. (assembly GCF_049970475.1). NCBI lineage: Archaea > Thermoproteati > Thermoproteota > Thermoprotei > Desulfurococcales > Desulfurococcaceae > Desulfurococcus > Desulfurococcus sp. Next base: position 7,968 of record NZ_JBMFMW010000047.1, on the reverse strand, counting down.
GAAGTGGATGCTATACCATTCCCTGAGCCTCGCAACATATAGGTTTATTGTTTTATCTATGTCATCGGTCGCCCTTATCGCTTGCACAGCCAGTAAGTCCCTTTTCTGAGCCTCCTTCCTTAATTTCCTCCTCGTATACTCAAGCATTATGTTATGGAGCTTCTCGAAGAATTTCTCCTGCGAGTCAACGTATCCTAGTTTAACCGCTAATTCAGCGATATCCCCCCTTACATCTATGAAGATATTGTGACCTGGCACTATCTCAGGGCTTAGTCCATGAGTAGACGCTATTCTAGCTAGCGACAATGCTTCAACAATTACACTGGTTACACCGCTCTCCTTCAGCTTCTCCATTACCTCAGAATGCTGTAGCGTCTCCTCTCCTCTCTCAATGCTGAGCAGGTATTCCACGTTATCATCGATGCTCTCAGGTGACTTAGCATACGCTATTATTGAGCCGTCATCGCTTAAAGCGATTACCCCTATAACGCTCTCTACAAGATAAACCTTATTCATCACGATAACACCTGCCTTCCTAGTTAAGAGATCAAGTAAAACCATATTTAAATATCCCTAAACTATACTATCATGTTAGGTGGTTCAATATGCCAAGCCATGGCTCGCTAACAAAGGCTGGGAAAGTAAGGAGTCAAACCCCTAAGATACCGCCTAAGCCGAAGAAGAATAAACCGCCTAGGATCAGGAATAAATGGGAGTATATCAGGAGGATTGAAAGCCCGCCCAAGGAGGCTGCTTAGAGATAAAAATTATTCTATAACGAGTTTCTTACCTAGCTTCCTACCTAGCTTAACAAGCATGTCTTTAACCATTGCCTCGAAACTCCACTCAGGCCGCCATCCCCATTCCTCCCTAGCAACAGAGTCATCGAGTGATTTAGGCCATGAATCAGCTATTGCCTGCCTGAAGTCTGGCTCGTACTCTACTTCGAAGCCAGGTATGTACTTCCTTATTTCATTGGCTAGTTGCTCCGGTGTAAAGCTGAATGCTGTGACATTATAACCCACCATGAGTTTAAGCCTGGATCTATCGGCCTCCATTAATTGTATAGCCGCTTTCACTGCATCCGGCATATACATCATCGGTAGCATCGTGTCCCTTCTCAGGTAGCACTTGTACTTCTTACCCTCTAGAGCATAGTAGAATATTTCAACTGCATAATCAGTTGTACCCCCGCCTGGCAAGGCTTCGCTACTTATAATACCCGGGTATCTGACTCCTCTTACATCAACCCCGTACTTTAACACGTAGTATCTTCCAAGTAGTTCGCCAGCGTATTTCGTTATACCGTACATCGTGGTTGGATCCATTATAGTATACTGGGGAGTATTGTACTTTGGAGAGCTGGGGCCAAATGCAGCTATCGAGCTAGGCCAGAACACTTTAATACCGTGCTCCCTTGCTGCTTCAAGCACGTTTATTAAACCATCCATGTTTATCCTCCATGCCAGCATAGGGTTCTTTTCCCCTGCAGCTGAAAGTATTGCTGCTAAATGGTATATCGTGTCAATACTGTACCTCTCTATAACTTTCTCAAGTGCATCCCTATTTAAGACATCTACCTGTTCAACCGGTCCATCGAGGAGCTCAGGCAACTCCGGCTTCTTAGAGTGATAGCCTGCTACAACATTGTATTTCCCGTACCTCTCCCTTAGAGCCGGCACCAGTGCTGAGCCTATCTGCCCTGTTGCACCGATCACTAGTACATGGGGCATATTACCAGTTCACCCTATATTATTCCAAGCCTCTTTCCATGCTTCTCATATGCTGCCAGCGCTTTATCCAGGTCTTCCCTTGTGTGCCCTGCATTGACTTGATTCCTGATCCTCTCTGTCCCTCTAGCAACCATCGGGTATACTATTGGCACGACGAATACTCCTTCCTCGAAGAGAGACTTGGCTAGCTCACGTGTTTTCTTAGTGTCACCTATTATAACTGGTATTATGGGCGTCTGGCTCTTCCCTGTGTTGAATCCAAGGTTGTCTAACTCCTTCTTGAAGTAGTTTCTATTATCCCATAGCCTCCTGATCCTCTCCTTCCCTTCATCGCTCATAACTATTTCAAGCGCCTTCAGGTTGGCAGCGACTACTGCAGGCGGGAATCCAGTGCTTAACAGCCATGTCCTAGCCTTGTTCCTAATAAATTCTATGACCTCGTAGTCTGAGCCTATCATGCCTCCTGAGGAGCCGAGGGCTTTAGAGAACGTGCCAACGTGGAAGTCTACTTCCTCCTCGACACCCAGATGGGCTGGGGATCCGTGTCCCTCTCCCAATACCCCTTCACCATGGGCATCATCCACATACACCATTGCATTATATTCTCTCGCCAACCTAACTATCTCTCTCAGGGGCGCTATATCACCGTCCATTGAGAATACTCCATCGGTTATTATAAGGATCTTTTTGTATTTCCCATGTACTTGCTTAAGCTTGTCCTCTAGGTCTGCTACGTCACAGTGCTTATATATTACTTTATCAGCCCTTGAAAGCCTTATACCATCAATTATGCTTCCATGGTTTAATTCATCAGAGACTATGACGTCTCCTTGCTCGACTATGACTGGAATAGTGCCAGCATTCACAGCGAAGCCTGTGGGGAAGACTAGCGCGGCCTCCGTTCTCTTGAACTCGGCTATCTTCTTGTGTAGAGCATCCAGTATCTCATGGTATCCTGCAATAGCCCAGACCGCGCCTGGACCCCATCCATATTTCTCCATGGCCTCGATGGCCGCCTGTTTAAGCCTGGGGTCATTGGCTAGATTCAGATAATTGTTGGATGCAAGCACTATGACCTCTCTTCCATCAACTATAGCACGGGGACCAGCGGGGCCCATGAGCCTCTTTATCTCCCATATCTCTCCTCTCTCAATTAATTCTTTGAGCTTTAACCCATAGTACTCCTTTACCCAACGTTTTACCATATGTTTCCACCATAGACGTATATACTATACTTACCCATCTATTTATAACTTTATTTTTACGGTAAATGGTATCAATTGTGAAATCAACTACCCCAATCCATTGTAAGTGTGAGCCCCCCTTAATGATGCAGGTATATCATGCTACTTATTGATATTTAAGTAGAATAGGTTCTATATTTTCTAACCGGTGATTGAATGGAGCTGTATTATGGTTATAGTGGTAATGTAGCTAGGATACTTAGAAGTATAGGGGTTGAACCAGGTGATAAAATAGTCGTAGTGTTGAAGGATGGAACTGTTTTCAACGGGATCCTCATGCCCCGCCAGGTCCTCTATTCCGGGAGGCCTGTGCTGGTCTTAAAACTAGATAACGGCTATAATATAGGTTTAAACATCGACGAGGTAAGCGATTTAAGGCTGGTTTCGAAGAAACAGGTTCATCACCATGTAGGTGTCGAAGCCGTTGGGAGGGCTGAGGGATTACCCCGTATAGTATTACTGGGCACGGGAGGTACGATCGCATCCAAAGTTGATTATGAGACGGGAGCAGTTACACCGGTCCTCACCCCTGGCGAGATACTTGAATGGGTACCGGAGCTGGCTGAAATAGCTGTCTTTAACGCTAGGGAGGTAATGAGTATTTTCAGCGAGGATATAGAGCCACTTCACTGGGAGAACCTATCCCGGGAGGTATATAAGGAGCTCGTTGAAGGAGTCGATGGCGTTGTAATAGCCCATGGTACGGACATGATGTCTTACTCTGCTTCAGCCCTAGCATTCTCAATAGTGAATAAGCCTGCTCCAATAGTGTTTGTTGGCTCCCAGAGGAGTAGTGATAGGCCGAGCAGTGACTCAGCGTTTAATCTAAGAGCCGCATTCATAGCTGCCTCCAAGGGGTCCTTCGCTGAATCCGTAATCGTAATGCATGGTGAAACATCCGATACATACGCGCTGGTACATAGAGGCGTGAAAGCCAGGAAGATGCATACTAGTAGAAGGGATGCATTTCAATCAATAAACGATAAGCCGATAGCCAAGGTGTATCCTGAGACAATGGAGGTACGGATCGTGGGAAGAATCATTGAGCACCGTGGTAAAAACAAGGAGGCACAGTTAAAGAATAAGTTTGATGACAGGGTGGCACTGGTTAAAGTCTACCCGGGCCTCCAACCAGAGGTGCTTGAGACGTTGATAGATAAGGGCTTCCATGGAATAGTCCTAGAGGGAAGCGGGCTGGGACACATGCCTAACAAGCTCATCCCAGTTATAGCGAGGGCTGTTGAAAACGATATACCCGTGGTAATGACTAGTCAATGCCTTTTCGGCCGCGTCAACCTCTACGTCTATAGTACTGGTAGAAGACTACTCGAAGCCGGCGTGATACCGGGCTCTGATATACTTCCCGAGACAGCTTATGTAAAGCTCTCATGGATCCTTGGCAGCGTATCAAGGGACCTTGAGGAAGTTAGGAAAGTTTTCCTCACGAATCTCGCTGGAGAATTCAATGAGAGGCATATACTAGACCTCTACCCGAGGTGGAATCATGAGTAGGATCAACTATAGTGAAACCGGGTTAAAGGTCGGCCTCGAGATACATGTCCAATTAGATACGGCGAGGAAGCTCTTCTGTAAATGCCCAACCCTCCTCAGTGAGGCAGAGGCCCGAGAAGTATTCACGAGATACCTTAGGCCGGCTAAGAGCGAGGTAGGCGAGATAGATAGGGCTGCACTGCTTGAATGGAAGAAGAACAAGAAGTATGAATACGAGGCCCCTGTGGAGTCGAGCTGCCTTGTTGAAGCCGATGAGGAGCCGCCCCACGAGATAAATGAGGATGCATTACTAGTTGCATTAGCATTAGCCAGCTCCATGAATATGAGGATCATTGATGAAATACATGTGATGAGGAAGATAGTTATCGATGGTAGTAATGTCAGTGGTTTCCAGCGTACAGCGTTAATCGCTGTAAACGGTTACATAATGGATAACGAGGAGAAAATAGGCATACAGACACTATGCCTGGAGGAGGATGCAGCTAGGAAGATCGATGAGTCTGAGACCACTGTAAGATATAGAATCGACAGGCTTGGCATTCCACTGGTAGAGGTAGCTACGGCGCCGGATATACATGACCCGGAGCAAGCCGTCAGGGTAGCATTGAAAATAGGACAGTTAATCAGGCTCACGGGAAGGGCTAAACGAGGCCTGGGAACCATTAGGCAGGATCTAAACATAAGTATCAAGGGCGGTGCAAAAGTAGAGATTAAAGGAGTGCAACACTTATATTTAATCTCGAAAGTGATAGAGTACGAGGTGTTAAGGCAGCTTAAACTCCTCGAGATACGTGACGAGCTAGTTAAGCGTGGCGTGAGTCCGGAGAACATATCAGATAATATAATAGATGTCACAGATGTATTCAGGGATACAGGTTCGAAGATAGTGAAGAAGGCTCTCTCAATACCTGGGGGCGGTGTATACGCTGTTGTATTACGGGGCTTTAAAGGATTACTTGGGATAGAAATTCAGCCTGGGAGAAGATTTGGAAGCGAACTAGCCGACTATGCTAGGATCTGGGGAGGAGTTGGCGGAATCTTTCACACGGATGAGTTGCCAAACTATGGGATCACTAGGGAAGAGGTTCAGGCTTTATACGTGAAGACAGGGGCTGATCCAGGTATAGATGCCATAGTAATAGTAGCAGATGTCAAGCAGAAGGCTGTGGAAGCATTAAAGGCGGTGGTCGAGAGAGCCAGGATAGCTGTTATAGGTGTACCTGAGGAAACACGTGCCGCTAACCCGGATGGTACAACGAAATACATGCGTCCACGCCCCGGCTCAGCCAGGATGTATCCAGAGACAGATATACCACCCATATATGTTACCCCAGAACTCATGGAGAAAGCTAGCAAATTAATCCCAGAGCCCCCTGAGAAGAAGTTGGAGAAGTATGTAAGGGAGCATGGATTAAGCACGGAACTAGCTAAAGCAGTAATTAATGATTTAAGGCTCGACCTCTATGAGAGACTAGTGGAGAAATACATGGGTAGGATACCAGCATCAATTATAGCGTCAACACTGGTCAACATTATTCCCTCATTGAGGCGTGACGGGGTACCCATCGAGAATATCGATGACTACGTGATCGAGGATGTCCTGGATGCGGTGGCAAACAATGAGATAGCTAAAGAGGCCATACCAGATGTATTGTCAAGTATAGCGAGGAACCCGGGCAAGAGCATTAAGGATGTTATAAAAGAGCTTGGACTAGGCGTTGTCTCAATCAGTGAGCTAGACGAGTTGATTAATGAAGCAATAAAGAAGAACATGGATAAGATCACCGCTAAAAGGGAGAAGGCCTTCCAGATAGTTATGAGCGAGGTCATGAAGTCTGTTAGGGGTAGAATAGATGGAGCACTCGTAGCTGAAAAGGTTAGAGAGAAATTAAAGGAGATACTGAAATAAAATCATGCAGCGATGACGAGTACTCCCGTCAATGAGTGGTGATTAGAAGGCATTTGGCTGAGCCGTTTATCTCCACAGCTTTCACTCTATTTAAGATAAGATAGGTTTTGTGTCCCCAGTAGGACTTCAATATCACCCATGATCCTATCTAGGTTTTACTCATCCGGGGCAAATATTTAGAAGTTATTTAGAATCAGCAGCGGCTCTTTTATCTACTTTCTTTTAAAGAAAAAGGATGCTAGTTATTTTAAACTATATTTATTTTAAGGCTTAGGAATACAGTATCATAATGGATGAGGATCCTTGGCCGCACAGATACCCCGATGGGTAAGTGATGAGATATGGTAGCCTCCGAAGTTGAAGAGGCAATAAAAAGTGTTCTCGCTGAGAACAAGTACAAGGTCATAGTTAAAGATATATGGGAGAAGAGTCTTACAAGTGGAACAATGGGTTTTAGACTGATCTACGGTATCAAGGAGGATAGTGTAGTTATAGCTAGACTGGGTATGAATTCTATTAGGTTAACGATAATTCTAAGAAATTCATTAAGCAGTGAAAAGGCATCTCGGCTTGAGGAGGATGGATGGAAAATAGATGTAAGAGATGAAGAGACCGTTCTCTCACTAAGAATAAATAATGTTCAAACAGAGGCGAGATATATCTGGGAGTTACTTGTTAAGTCACTGGGTTGAAACCACTATTGAATGAGACGGGAGAGGTATATTAATGATAACACATGAGGTTTTAATGAATGCTATAGCATTACTTAACAACGGGGTCAGCCTCAACATTGTTTCGAAAACCCTTGGTGTTAATAGAACCCAGTTGTCAAGGCACCTGAATACGTTAATTAAGAAGAATCTACTGGTTAAATACTTGAATGTCTTTATAGATCGCCTGCAAACACCTGTTTCCATAGTTATTGGGGAACTTAAGCAGAAGGCAACGGGCCTGAGGTGTCTTCTCGGAAACCCTCCTTTAATTATATCTTATTACTCGTATACATCGCGTCCAACCATTATAAGTTATGTGAGAGACGACTATAGCGGGATAGATGCCAGATCTATAGCTGCTGACGCATGTAGGATCGTGTTTTACGGTAGAATATCACAGGTATTAGTACCTATACAAGTGGTTCAAAACCCCGGGTTTACACTCCTGGAGTCCAGCGTATTCATTGATAAGGATATATTACTTGATGAGGCAGATGAAGTGATAGCCCTCGAGTTATTCAGGCTCTTTAACCCCTGTATATTTGGCAGGTGGAGAACAAGTGACCTGGTTGGAACCCTTAAGAAGAGCCTTGGGGCAAGGGATACATACCACCATTTCACCAGACATGCCGTGGCCTTAACACGCAAGAAATATGTTTATAAAGACAGCGGCATGTACTCCCTAATATTCGTATCATCTGATACGCTTGACGCTCTAGCAGCATTGCTGAGTCAGCTACATGAATCCCAGATACTTATAGACGTGGAGCAAGCAAACATGGTGAGCACTCATCCATTCATTGGCGTAATTCATGCATGGATATCCCTGGATAAGCTGTATGATTATAATAAGGGGC
>NZ_JBMFMW010000046.1:0-9345 GCF_049970475.1 Desulfurococcus sp. | reverse complement strand
CATCTATCCAATCAACCTAATTTAGGTTGAGTTGAACCAGGTTGATGCATGGGGCTACTCATCATCCTTGCTGTCAATATATTTCTTAACCCGTAGGAATGTCTTCTCCCTCTCATATATCTCTCTAACTAAATCCGAGCCCCTCGAGGCATTGTTAAGTATTCTTACGGCCTCACTGGTTCCCACTCCTCTTCCAGCGAAAACCAGGAGGGCTTGCTTACCGAATTTATAAAGTATAACCGCTCTCTTGGCGAGGTCGTCTAAGAGGCGGCGTTCGCCGCCCTTTAATTCCATCCCTCTCCTCAGCTTTTCAACGATGCCTTTCTCCTCCTCTACATCTCCTTTAATAATAGTTAACGTGGCAAGGCCGCATCTGGGACATGAGTATTTACCTAACTCGAGTAACTCCCTCACCTTGCCTTGCTTGATGTACCCGCATTTAATGCATAGTAGTGTTAGCTCTCTCTCAAGGAGTCTCTCTAAGTACTGGGATATATCTATGTTTACAACATCCTTCCTAATAGGTAGCTCAATATACCCAAGTATCTCCAAGTGGTGCCTAGCTAGGTCATCGTAGACCCTGGTTTCAACACTTATACCTCCCCCGGTAATTAATGAAGCTATGCTCCGAGCCGACTCTAAGTCATAATCCTTTATAAGGACTTCCTTAAATGCCTCCTCACCTATAATGGTGTCAGCCAATGCATTAAGCATGGATTTCGTCACCCTGGTCTCCCCAGGCGTTATAGCTCCAAATCTCTGGGCAACCTGGTATATCCTCCAGTATAATGCCTGGCTATCCTTCACAACACTCCTTAGAAACGCGTTATTGTCAATGTATTTCCCCAGGTTTATGATTATCGTTTTAACAGCATTGATCAATTCAGCCGGGTATATATAGCCCTTCACCCTCACCAAGACAGCATAGGGGGAGGAGTACGATGTGAAATCCATGATGGGGAATCTCTGTCTAAGCAGGTACGTGATGACGTCACGTATTAAACTATTCACCTTGCTTCCAGCATTAATATTTATGATGAGGAGATTCATTTTCTCCACGTAGTCGACATATATCCTGCTATACCCGCTCAATTCCTCGGCGAGGCCCCAAGATATCTCCACATTAGTCTCCAACAGCTTCTTAAGCTCTTCTGGGAGGCTCTTATTCTTCTTTACATAATCTATTACCTCACCGATTCTCAACGCTACACGCGTGTCAACCGGTATATTCTCGCCTTCCCAGTGTGGTATGAGCGACTCAGCGTAGTCGCCCTTTGTTTTCTCAACATAGAGATGCCCTTTTTCATCATCGAATCCTATTACCCTCCATGCCTCCCCTGCTAGAATGATCACGTCATCCGGCCTAAGCCTCAGTATAACGTATTCCTCGTTTAGGGAGCCTATGGTCTTACCTGTTGAAACCTCTACAACATGGATGTCCCTTGTAGAAGGGATCATCGATGTCCTATAGACATAAAGCCTGGTCTTTCTAGTGGGCTTAAGTAATCCTCCATCATCCCTTAAGATGTGCGCGTAGACCATGTACTCGATTAGCCCATTGTATTCCTCGGGGGATAGATCACGGTATAGAGCATATCTCACCAATCTATCATATAGTTCATCCCTGTTGACGCCACTAGGATTCAAGAGGACTAGTAGTGCTATGGCGTATGCTAGTACATCAAGCGGTTTAAATATCACCTCTTCCCTCTCCACTTTACTTCTCAAAGCCTCGTCAACGAGGATCAGGGATTCCAATAGGTGTAGTAGATTGCTCGTGCTCAACACTACACCACGACTAATGCCTTTAAGCCTGTGCCCGCTTCTCCCAATCCTTTGAATAAGCCTCGAGGACTGTCTAGGTGATAAATACTGGATAACGAAGTCGATGTGCCCGATATCTATACCGAGCTCCATGCTCGATGTAGCAACCAATATATTCAATTCTCCTTGTTTAAATCCAGCCTCAACCTCCTCCCTGTGACTACGGGATAAGCTACCATGATGCACGCCCACCTTTAGGTCTAAACCATGCTTCTCGATAAGTTTCCTCAGTAGGGAACCAAGCATTTCCGCAAGCGAGCGCGTGTTCGTGAAAACCAGTACTCCATTATACCTTCTCCCGGCATCCAGTATATAGGATAACCTAGGGTCAACGGAGTCGTCACCCAGTAGACTCAGCGAGCTGGGTTTACCGGGTATTACAACCTTTACATCCATCTTCTTAACGTATTCATCCCCGATGACCTCTACATCTTCACCCGTAGGGGTCAACAGTTTAAGGTACTCACTAGGGTTGGAGAGGGTTGCAGATAGCGCTATCCTTAATGGTTTAAAACCATGGTACTCCCAGAGTAGGTATAGCATCGTCAGGAATAATAGTCCACGCTTACTCCTCACCATTTCATGGAATTCATCGATTATCAAGTACCTTGTGTTAGCGATGTAATGACGGAGCTTCTCGTTGACAATTATGTACGCGAACGACTCGGGCGTGGTGATTAATACATGGGGCGGGTTATCAGCTAGCTCCCTGCGCGCTCTCTCAGGCGTATCGCCATGCCTTACTGCGACGCTAAGCCCGAAGCAGGATGCAATCTTCTTGATTCTCCTCTCAATATCCCTGTTTAAAGCCCTTAGGGGGGTAATGTAGATTGCCGCGATGGGTTTCAATCTTTCAATTCTAACCCTGTAGAAAACCGGTATCACAGCAGCCTCTGTTTTACCACTACCGGTTGGAGCCAGTATTAACACTGACCTGCCTTCTCCAGCCACCTTGTCAAAAGCTTTTTTCTGAAGCTCTGTGAAACTCTTGTATCCCAGCTTCCTGATGCATTCTACAATACCGCTCATGGCTACTCAGCTACCCGTTTTAATCTAAGAGCTTTAAATCAGTTTAAACGCTCAGGAAACATCATATCGAGGTTTAGGGCTCCCAGTTGCAATTATATTATTAATAATCTTAATTTAAAAACTAGATAAAAACATTTTCTAAACAAGAGAGGGGTGTAAGTCATGCTTTTATTTAATGAAGACGAGACGGAATACGAGGAAGACGTTGCCCTAGAAGAAGAGATGATCGAGGAAGAATACGAGGAAGAAGGAAAGGAGGTACAAATAGAGCAGTTGAAGCTATTACTAGACGTCACGAAAACATGGCGTAGGATACTGAAGGGGGAGGCGAGCATAGAGGAGCTGGCTAAAATAATCCCGACTCAATCATCCCATGGTAAACATGAGAACATCCCTAAGACCTCAAAGGAGACTGCTGGGAAGAAGGCTAAGAAGAAGGGTGGCAGGAAGAAGAGAAAGACGAGTAAAAGCAAGAGGAAGAAAAGCAGGAAGGAGAGGAAAAAGTAACTTACAACTGAAAGCCTCGCTCTTTAGGGTTGGGAGAAGATTAGATCCTCTGCTCCTCAATGACAACCTCGGTAAAGCCCATCTTTTTAAGTATGAAGATGAGTTCATCGATATTAATTCTTCTATCGAAAACTATCTCAACCATCTCCCTAGCACCATCCATAAACAACCTGATCCTATGCACTACGACCCGGCCCCTCAGTGCATCCCCCGGATCCTTTGGTACATTAATGTATTCCTCGAACTTCCTCCTAGAGTAACCCAGGTACTCAGTGAAATTTCTCACTATCCTAATCGCCTCCTCTAGATCCCTCGACTTCTTTAAGACTGCATACTCCGTGAGCAACCGTAGAGCCTCTTCCTTATCCAGCACTATCCGAGGGCTTTTAGCTAGGTCGATTAAAATCTTCAACACGGTTGAAACCACCTTAAACCAGCTAGAATAACGTATTTTACGTCATCATTATAATATTTTCATAAGCTATTATTAAACTCAGGGGTGCCAGCATTGACGATATATTGGGAGAGATGTGATGTATGCGGCTACTACAGACCTGTTAAACAATGCACTCTATTCCAGAACCTACTAGTTGATGCCGTGTGCTGTATATCATGCCCGAAGAGGAGCGAGTGCCCTAGACCGGTTTGGCGTGTTGAAGCCGTTCTAGAGAAGCCTGCTCAACCAAGACTCGCCAGCCCCGAGGAGCGTAGGAGGCTGTTAATGGAGCTACTTGGTAAATTAAGCAGTGAGAGCAGGGCGCCCTCAGCCTAGATAACCCTCTAACCAGCTAGCCTACTCTTGGGACAACCCAGTATATTAGTTGGCCTCCCCCAGCTAGCTCATACTCTACTTTCACTGGTTTATCCGTGTCAAAGGATATAGTCACCTGCTTAGATGCCGAAGCCGGTTTGACTGTTACAGCTAGCAGGTCAATACTGTAGACCGCCCTTGCTTTCTCAACCGATGAATACAAGTATAGGAGTGGCGATCCCTCTGTGAATACGCCTACATACTCCTTCTGTTGCTCCGAGGAGGATATCTTTAGCTTGTTTTCCTCATAAGCGAATATTGCTTCCTCACCGATGGTTTTCAAGTCCCCGATTATATTCATATAGTCTTCAGCCATCATTTTAACGACTACCCCCAGCTCAATGTTTAATTCTGGAACCGGCTCCGGTGTTCTCGGCAGTAGCTCTAGCTGGAAAACCCTTTCAAGCCCTGTTTTCCTATCCCTAAACACCATATTCAACACATTGCCAGCCCTGTCAAGCTCCATAACTAATACATCGTTTCTTGTCCCACGCCTCATTATCTTGTTTAAATCCGTTGATGCGACAATGAAGGACTCCTCCCCTTCAACACTATATTCCTCGAAGCTCATGGCAGGTATTCTAACTATGCTAAGCATCGATTTATCAGGACTTAATACCCTGACCTCTAATCCTTCCTGTGTCACGTAGATTGGTGCCTCATCAGTGATTTTCGCGATAGCCTGTGTGATATATTTCATCTTCGATGCGTTAGGGTAGACGGCTTTAAACAATTGACCCACCCCTGATAACTAATTTTATACGTGGATTAAAATATATTCATCCATAAGGGATCAATAGAGAGGTAGTCATAACCGTTGAATTTATTAGCCCAAAATATGTACTGTATCGATCGGTATATAGGTGTATAGAATGCTATATGAGATATTATTCTATGGGAGAGGAGGACAAGGAGCTGTAACAGCAGCCAATATACTAGTAGAGGCAGCAATGTTCGAGGGTAAACACGGCCAGGGATTCCCATTCTTCGGCGCTGAGAGAAGAGGCGCCCCTGTAACAGCGTTCGCCAGGTTAAGCGATAAGCCGATACTTAGACACGGAATGTTTAATGAGGCCGACGTGATCATCGTGCTGGATCCTGGGCTACTGGATCTAGGTGTCGTTAAGAGGAGTTTACTAAGAGAGAACGGTATAGTTGTAGTGAACACTGAGAAGGATAAGGTACTGCCGGAAAGCATTAACCACCGTGGCAGGGCAAGAATATACAGGGTTGATGCCACGAAGATAGCTAGAGACCTAGGGCTAGTTATCGCTGGATGGCCCGTAGTCAACACGAGCATGCTGGGCGCCTTCGTGAAAGCTACAGGGCTGCTCACAATTGAAAGCGTTAAGAAAGCGATTATGAATTATTTTGAAGGTGGCAAGGCTGGCGAGCTCAACACGAGAGCTGCCGAGCGTGCTTACCATGAGACCAAACTAATTCTCGAGGTGTAGGCTATGAGTATACGTGTAACACCACCTAAAACCGGGCAACCACCTCTAACAAGGCCTGACATAGGAGTCGCTGGTAAAACAGGGTTCTGGAGGACAACCAAGCCTATAGTAGACCAATCCAAGTGCACCCGATGCTATCAGTGTGAGATATTCTGCCCAGTGAACGTTATAAGGGTTGAACCCGAAACCGGTGTAAAAATAGACTATGACTACTGCAAGGGATGTGGGGTATGCGCCGACGTATGCCCCGTTAACGCGATAAGCATGGTTGAGGAGGTGAAGTAGTGTGGGCATGAAGAAGGCTTTAACAGGTAACTACGCCGTATCATACGCGGTGAAACTGGCAAGACCGGACGTAATAGCCGCCTATCCGATAACACCTCAGACAAGCATAGTTGAGAAACTCTCGGAAATGATAGAGAACGGTGAATTGGATTCGGTGATGATCAGGGTTGAATCAGAGCATTCAGCACTAGCTGCATGCTTCGGGGCAGCCGTAGCCGGCGCCAGAGTATTCACCGCAACAAGCAGCCAGGGGCTCCTCTACATGCATGAGGTAGTACACTGGGCCTCCAGGGCCAGGATACCTATGGTTATGGCTATAGTATCCAGGACAATTAATGCCCCATGGAATATATGGCCCGACCACAGCGACTTCATGGATCAACGCGACGCCGGCTGGGTAATGAGTTACGCTATGGATAACCAGGAGGCATTAGACCTAGTGCTACAGGCCTTCAAGATCAGTGAGGACCCCTCGGTATACCTCCCAGTCATGGTTGGGCTTGAAGGCTTCATACTAGGACACACTACAATGCCTGTTGACATACCTGATGAATCAATGGTTAGAGAGTGGCTTGGTCCCCGTAGACAGGGGTACATTATCGATGGAAGCACCCCACTTGCAGTAGGCGGGCTGACAATGCCTGAGGACACGGAGAATATTTTCTATGGAATACAGGAGGCAATGAATGAGGCGAAGAAAGTGATCAAGGAGGTTACTAATGAGTACAATAAGCTATTTGGAAGAAAATATAGTGGACTTATAGAATGTTTCCACTGCAGTGATGCAAAATACATTACTATATCAATAGGTGCCTGGAGTGGTGATCTCATGGAGGCAGTGGAAAAGCTACGTAATGAAGGATACCCCATCGGATCAATACGTATAAGATACTACCGTCCATTCCCAATGGAAGACATATGGGAGGTAATTAGAAGCAGTAAAGGAGTACTTGTATACGATAGATCAATAAGCTTCGGCTCATATGGCCCAATATTCACGGATCTAGCAGGTGGATTACTAACCTACACAAGGAATCCCCCCTATGTATCCAACATCGTGGCAGGAATCGCCGGCGTCAATGTTACAGCCGAGGACTTCTACAAGCTTACAAAGGAGTTCATAGACGAGGTTGAAAAGAATGGCCAACCACCCGGCTTTAAATGGGTGATGATCAGGAGGTGATATATGTGTCTACAGGTAGACCCAAGCCCCCTATACCATATAATATGAGGGACATGGTATTACCGGGAGACGCCGCCTGCCCTGGATGCCCTATACCGATGGCATGGAAGGTTCTCTCAGCTGTCTTTGGAGAAAAAATGATACTAGTTATACCGGCCTGCTGCTCCTCAGTAGTCGTGGGAACATACCCGTTTCACTCGTTGAAGACGAGTATAATACATGTCCCATTCGCCTCGGCAGCGGCTGTAGCATCCGGGACAGCTGAGGCCCTCGAGAGAAGGGGTATCCTGGATGTCCAGGTGGTGGCATGGGCAGGGGATGGTGGTACAGCTGACATAGGCATGGCTAGTTTAAGCGGTGCAGCCGAGAGGAATAACAATATATTGTACATAATGTATGATAACGAGGCTTATATGAACACTGGTATACAGAGAAGCTCGTCAACGCCGCTCGGTGCATGGACTACTACGACACCTATCAAGGGTAAAATAGAGCCCAAGAAAGACGTGGCAAAGATAATGATAGCCCATGGCGTATCATACGTTGCAACAGCAAGTATAGGGTATCCCCACGACTTCTACAATAAGTTACAGAAAGCAAAAGGGATCAGGGGATTCAAGTTCATACATCTCCATGCACCATGCCCAATAGGCTGGAGATTCGATCCAAGATATACAGTAAGAATTGCCAAGCTAGCTGTTGAAACAGGATTATGGATACTCTACGAGTATCATGATGGAAAACTCACAATATCCAGCCCGAGTAGGGCCTACATGGATCCAAGTAAGAGGAAACCTATCGAGGAATATATTAAGCTACAAGGTAGGTTCAGGAATATAACGGAAGAACTGCTAAGCGAGATAAAGAGGCAGATGGATGCAAACTGGGAGTGGATCAAGAAACACATGTAGACGTTTAGGGTTTTGTATTACTTCAATTCTGATTACTTTTAATCGCTTTCCTCTATGACTATTTACCTTGCCCTTCTTTCCGTGTAGTTTTGATAGTTTTTCCTGGTATTCTTTTGATGGATATATGATGTGCTTGCCAGTTGCCCCAATGACTTCCCCATCGAACACGTATATAGAGACCACAATGCACACTATATCTAAGTCAAGGGGGCAAGCTTCGATAAAACTATTACCGTAACCGTGAATGCCACCATAATAGCGATTAATATATGGGGTTTTAGTTTTAAGCCTACATCGCTCTCCTCATAATATCTAACCAGTCCAGCTGCCGAAAACATGCCCGGGACATCCCTTCTACGCCTACCCTTCTTACTCATGGACACCGCCTCCGAGAAATAATTAATCCCCATTGAGGGTTTTATATATTGTCAAGGGGGCATGGTGTGGCTGAATGGATATAAAGAGTGCACAGGATTACATTAGGAGACAATACTATGAAAGAGACAACGCGAGAGGCGTATTCGCTACCTTTACATGGTTCACGGAGGAGGTAGGCGAGTTAGCTGAGGCACTACTACACATGGATAAATCCATGCTTGAGGAAGAACTAGCCGACGTATTTGCATGGCTTCTCAGCATAGCTAACCTGGTAAATATAGATCTAGAGGAGGCATTTAGAAAGAAGTATCTCAGCCCCGGTACTTCTTGATTGTTTTTATAATATTCACCCCTCTCTCAGGATCCTTCTCCATTATAGTACCGGTAACTATGATGTCAGCCCCGGCTCTAATCAACTCTAGTGCTGCATCAGGGGATCTAACGCCCCCGCCGACCATAGTGATCAACTCGGTGTGCTTCTTAACGATCCCTGGGAAGGCTGGTGGTATGTGGCTTTGGGCACCACTGCCAGCCTCTAGGTAGAGTAGTTTAAACCCCATCATTTCAGCTGCCAACGCATATGCTAGAACAAGCTCGGGCTTCGAGTATGGTATTGAATACACTCTGCCAATATGCCCTACAGCCGTATCAGTGTTGAAGACTATGTAGCCTGTTGGAATGGTTTCAAGACTATATTTACGTATTAGAGGGGCGGCTAGGACCTGCACCTGCATTAAGTAGTATGGCTCCATGGTATTCATTAGGACCATGAATAATACTGCATCAGCTTTAGGCGTTAAACAATATAAATTACCTGGGAAAACCACCACGGGGAGACCGCTCTTCTTGAGTACTTCAGCTGTAGCCCCAGCCTCCTCCGGGGTTACACTAGTGCTCCCACCTATTAGAAAGGCATCGGTACCGGCACTACTGGCTATATCCATTAACTTCTCTAATTCATCG
>NZ_JBMFMW010000045.1:0-9411 GCF_049970475.1 Desulfurococcus sp. | reverse complement strand
GGATCCACTATGAGTGGGTTGTGAAAAACCTTGAGAAACTAGTATCACGGGGCGTGACTCCAAACCTGGTACTTCCATCCCATGGGCTCCTCCTCAGAGGAGACCCCTTAGACTACATGTACAAGAAATATAAGTCATGGGGACATGGAGAGCCAGAGCAAGGTAAAACCCTGCTCATATATACATCAATGTACGGATTCGTTGAGAGAACAGTCAAAATAATTAGAGAATACTTCTCGGGCTTGAACCAGGATATAGATATGATTGGATTCACCGACTCCAATAGACCTAGCATCAGCGATGTTATTGGTAAAGCATTTGATGCTGAAAACATAATACTGGCATCAGCAACTTATGATGCAGACCTATATCCATTGATGAAGCATATAGCATCATTGATAACCAGGAAGACCCCGAGAGGAAAGAAGGTAGCAATTATAGCACAGTATGGGTGGGGAGGTAAAGCAGGTAAAATACTAGAGGAAATGATGAGTACTCAAGGCTTCAAAGTCGTAGGGGTAGTCGAGTTTAAGGCTGGCGAAGAGGAAAGGTATAGGGATAAAATAATTGGCTTAATAGAGTCGTTGAAAAAATAGTGGTTGCCTGCGTCCACTATTTTAGTTCCTGTCAAGCCTCGCGAGACTGGCCAAGCGGTACCCATCATGAAGCCCTCGACGACCCCGCGAGCGGTGAGCGGGTGCTGAGAGGGAAGCCCGTGCACAGAGAAGCCAAAAAAGCATTTTTAAATGTCTATCCTCCGGGCGTGCCATGCCCGGGATTCCTTCCAAACCATATCCCATAATTTCTGCTCTGTTAATGTTTCTAGTGAGGCCAGCTTATCCCTTATTGAAGCTAGTAAGGCATGATGCTTTACTTCGTCATCTCTTATAGCGGCCAGTAATAGCTTTACGCGTGAGTCCTCTGCTTCATCGAGTAATTCATCAACAACCTTGAGCATTTGGGCCTCTGTCTCTATATGGTTTGATATTACTTTTCTAATATTCTCGAACTCTTTCTCAGTTATAAATGGCTGTGGATTAGATATGAGTTCTGAGAGGGCCTTGTATATCATTCCATGCTTCTCCGAGTCTCTGGCTATAGATAGAAATATTGTTCTTAAAACCGGGTGGTTAAGCGACTCACCCAGCTCTACTAGCTTTCTAGCATGTTCCTCCTCTATTTTAGAGTAGGCCAATAGCCTAGTAACCAGTTCCTGGCCCATTTCATACCTAACTCTCAAGTACTATTACGCCTTCACCATGTTTTATTCTTAAAGCTATCAGCTCCCATGCCCTGAATACATGCATATCTTTCTCTGGCCCAATATAATCCACCGAGATATCTCCACCGGTCACCACATCAATAACATATGGCTTAGCAGATAACACTATGGCCTTATCCTCCCCTATTACCGGTGAGACAACGATGTGATCCACTACCTGCCTCACCCTGTCAAGCTCAGTGAGTCCTGTTCTACCAGTTGATTTAACCATGTTAACATAGTTAGCTGGGTTGATCACTAGTACAAATGGCCTGGTAGCCCCGGCGGAGTAAAGCTTGTTAACAGCGTTTACCACATCAATAACTGGTGCATCCTCAGTCCGCCAATCACTAAGCTTACTCCTTGAAACATCATTGGAATCTAAAATGGATCCTATTATCAGTGAATCCTCCATGGTGGCTAGTTTAAGCGCAGCCTGATACATGTCTGGTGCATCGATACTGGTCTTGGTTCTATATGAGTACTCAAGGCTTCTTTGAGTGATTCTGAAGTATACTGATAGCTCTCTCAAAGGTACTACTATACGCTGTAGGGTCTCCCCGGTTTTCTCGAGGACCACGCTTTCAATACCTTTCCCCAAATCTACTACGGGTATGTACTTGCGTAGAGACCTGGTCTCATTCGCTATGTTGAGGAATATCTTGCCCACTAATTCTATGCCCTGGGGTCTTCACTGGTGTTTGATCCATCACTATTCTTTGTGCCCACACCAGCTCCTCGCCCCTGCGGGCTACTTATACCAGTTAGCTCCCTGACCTCCTCAGCCCCCCTCTTCAACTCCTCTACCTGCTGGGGATCCAGTGACTCCAATACAGCCAGGAACTCGCCTATATGCGTTTTTTCCTCATTAGCTATGTCCTCAAATACTCTTCTCACCTTTTCATCGTCTATAGATCTAGCTAGTTGAAGGTATAGGTTCACCGCATCTAACTCGGCTATTATGGATAGTCTTAATGCCTCCATGATTTCATCGAGTGTAAGCTTCCTGTTCAATGGTAGGTCAAGAGGATGCTTGGACATCATAGTTATCTACCATGGAATAATTACTGGTTGAATCATATTTATACTTTATTGTTAAATTATTTAACTCTACGAGCTATACCTCTCAATAATATCCATGACCCTCTGGGGTATTAGATCAGGGGTAACAGCTATTACCTTCAACCCTCTCCCACGCGCCCTGGAGATGACTGCCATGTCTTCTCGAAGGCTCTCTATTAGTTTCACCCTATATATATTCGCAACCCACTCAGGGACATCGCTATCTGACTCATAGGCTGTTATAAGGGGGTGGACAATGTAGAGGATGTGGCCTTTATCCTTGTATAGGTTATTCCACGCAGCTATTTCATCTATAATGGTATCCCTGAGATGTGTAAAGAGAAATATTATACTTCTATCTCTTGGGAGAATCCTGGTATACGTGTATGAGAGTACTCCTGATAACGCCCTACGCCTATGCGATTCATCCCCCTCCTCAAACTTTACCTTGGAGAGTACTCTTAGAGCCTCCATGTATCCGTGATATCCATGCATGGGTTTCCCACTGGTATACACTAGTGACTCATTGAAGACGGTTGCTGAGACAGGGTAGCCTCTTTTAACTAGGTAGTATATTATGGAAGATATGATCCTCGCTGAATGCTCTATCATGGATTGACTCATTGGACCGCTCCACATCTCTCTTGTCCCATCAAGTATGAATAACACTGGTTGAAACACCTCCTTCTCAGGCTCCCAGATGGCAAGCATTCTTCTTGAAGCATAGATACGCCAGACTATCCTCTTCGCTTCATCGCCCGGCGAATAATCCCGTATATCATAGAATTCGACTCCCTCCCCAGGGATCCTTGATTTAACGAGCCCAGTACTTCTCGCATATATGAGTAGTTTCCTGATAATGACCTCCTCAACGGTGGGAGGTATATTGACCACCAGTGCTTTTCCAAGATATTCGTCACTCGATCTATAGAATCCAAAGAGATCCCTTAGAACTATTTTAAGCGGGCCAACAAAGTGTTCACCTAATCTGCCGTGAAAGGAGAACCTTAGCTTAACCTTTGCTCTAGGTGGTATTATTAATAAGCCCCTCTTTGATCCCTTGACTAGCTTTATCAGCTCGCTATACTGTATGCTGAACTCAACTGGCAGAATAGGTATTCTAGTAGGGTTTATAATAGTGTACTCGACGAAGAATCTTCCACCGGTTTCCATGGTGACTGAGCCTGAGACCTTTATGCTCTTAAGGATTTTATAGTTTGACTCTATAGCTATGTATGAGAACACTGGGAGAGAAAGGAGTAGTAGGGCTGGAGGCAGGAAAGTTGGGTCAACTATTATGGCTCCAGCTAGAAGCAGGGCAGTAGATAACATGTAGAGCCTCAGCCTTGTTGTAGCATGAATAGCCATTTAGATCCCCGCTAGAAGCCTTCTATAATCCCCTATCTGAAGCCTTGATGTAATGAGTGAAAGCATTTTTTCGGTTTCACTATAGGCTTTAAGTGCTTCACTATGCCACCTCACTATAAGCGGTCTCCAAGACTCCCCTACTGCTCTCCTATATAGCTTATTCATGTAGCTCCAGTACGAGCTAGCTAGATCACTTCCCACGTATTGTGATGTTCTCTCAATGAAGGCTGGACTGGATAGTTCAACCCCTAGTATCATGGTTAACACCTGGTTCGCTAGCCAATAGATGTTTAGGAAGTCATCCCTGCCCAGCTTCTCCTTCTTCTCAATTATCTTCCTCCTCACTGATTCAAACACTGTAATATCTCTTTCAACCTGCTCCCTTAACACTTCATCCCCCCTGAAAACAATGCCCCTTGTTAAGTACTTGTCTACAACTATGGTGACTGCTAGTAATACGAGGATAGCTAGGAACATGTTGGCTAGAAGCGTGGAGAATAATTCATCGAGAAATTTGAATACCAGGGGCATCCAGAATGATGGATGTATAATTGTTGCAAGTATAAGGGAGAATACGTAGAGTATATCACTTAAACCAGTTCCAGCCCCTGTAATTAAGCCTGGATTCACTAGTAGGTTGAATGCATTGATCGTTTCATAGTGCATGTTGTCAAATACCATAATACACCCGCTCTCCCCTCCACATAAATACTGGAATAACTCTAACACGAACACCTTGTACTCGCTCTGATTCCCCGAGTTAATCACCTGGTTAAGAAATATCGAGCCATCCCCTATCACGTAGACCGGTATACGTGAGTCGTGATCCTCTAATGCTACAACAGGGTCATGGATTCCTGCCTCTACGGTCTCGTTAGCTCCAACCGCGATACTACTGCATTCGAAGCCTCCTGCACCAGGCAATGTAACAACACATCCCCCGGTAATATATCCCCGTATAATTCCCCTACCAATGAGATTGGATGCCTTATCTAGAACTAGGTTGAACGACCTGTTTCCAAGGATTAGCCGGGCACGTGGATACGGCGAGTACCCGCATGCCATATCACTACACTGGCTCACGTATATTCTGCTACCGGTAACTCGGATACTTGTATTCAACGCTTCCAAGAGCCCGTTTGAATAAGTTGATTCGTCTCCGATGAAGACTATTGCTTCCCTGCATCTCTCGCTGAGTGATTTCACTATGTACTCGGCTTCACTGGCTACAAAAGGCTTCTCCGGCGATATCACTACATAAATACATTTACCACCGGTTAATCTATTGAGATCCTCCATGGAGCTAGCTATTCTAACAGTGTAGTAATGCTCGAGATCCTTAACTAACCCCAGTGTACCAAAAGATAACGGGTTAAATGGGGATGCACCCACTGGGAACCCTGGGACAACTGGCCCTCTTTCAACTAGGGCTATTAAACCTATGAAGACAAGTGCTAGCACCATGGATGTTGCTACTAGACTACCTCTCCCCTGTCTCCTCTTTTTCTCCACTCTCCCCCCTCCTCTCTGTTGCGTATACATATGCCGCCAGTCTCAATATATATAGTGAAGCCGAGAGGAGGGAGAAACCTATCAATGCAGTTAATAATGAAGTGCCTACCATGGCTCCCTCCATATATCCTATCGATTGGATCATTAGGATAAGTGATACGAGTAAAACTGAAACACCGAGTGCTATAAGTATTTGGAAACCCATCCTACCAGCCCTTGTCTTCCCCTGTCCACTACTCATGTAACAACCCCCACTATTCTTAATACATCACTCAGTAGTGAAACAAAGAAGGAACTCGAATCAATGTAGTTAGAACTGATTAAGCCGGCGAGCTCGCTGAAACTCGGGCTAAGTAATGAATCAATGATGGGATAGCCCCTCCGTAATGCTAGCATCACCGAGGTCAGATAAATGAATAGAGTGAATATTAAGGGTTTAATAATTAGGCCTCTCCCTCCATCGATCTCTACACCTCTAAGAGCACCTGGATCGATGAAGTCTCTAACTAGAGCTGTTGAGATAGTGAATGCGAGTAAGCCGATTGCGAACTGGAGAAACAATGTGATACCCTGCGGCATAGAGCCCGGTGTGTCTCCAAGAATTAATGGCAAGTAGACATCGTAGATTACGGTGTAGAAAAATGGATATATAAGGAAGACTATGGGGAGCTCTAAAAACCATGAAAACGGTGGGGAAAAGACGATGTCTATATCTGATTCCCTGGCAAGCTCTTTAACGGCTTGCCTACTAGTCGCGAAAAGAAATAAAGCAACTACCTCAACCCCTGCTTTAAGCACTCGGTAGAAGTAGATCGCTAGTATGATTGTTAAAGCTGTAATGAACACCTTGGATAACACTATAGGTGAAACCAGTGGGTTAGTCACAGCTGCACCCAGGAATACATTCTCCATGCTCTCAACCAGCATCCATGAGACATGGGCTAGTAGCATTGATACCAGGAGCATTGGTATATATAGTAGAAGCAATGATGCAAGACTTCTAGCAATATCCATGGAACTGACGCCGGACCAGGATAACTCGCCACCCTTGTAAATACTCGAGACAGTATCGAGTAGTAGAAGTACTGGTAGACATGTGATCGAGGCAACTGGAATAGAGTGCACCATTGCGGAGAATAATGTAACAAATGATACAGCTAAAATATATACCGTGAGACTTCCTATTAAAGCCATTGAAGCCGCTAGTAATATGGTGACTATTAAAACAATCATGCCCAAAACATTAGGGAGCATATGGCTTACCAGTATAGTTGATGCATCGTAAAGTATGGCCAGTGCAACCAGCCTTCTGCCAGCCTCGATTACAAGCCTAGCCATGTTCAATTTTATTCACCAATTCGCGATATTTTTCGATCGCCTCCCTATCAGCTTCTCTCTTCCTCGTGGATTCTCCGAATCTACAAACCTCATATAACCTAGTGATCTCTCCAACCAGCCTAACTATTTCGGGTGGAACCCTATGTATAATTCTCTCAAGATACTCCCTATGTGTTTCAGAAGGCATCTTTAAGACCCTGTATCTACTTGCCAGCATGGCTACAGTGAACCAGTATGCTGAGATACAGTCCCCTGGTTCACCATAACTATACCTCCTTGTTCTCCCTAGTGTAATGCCTGAGTAGATTTTACCTATTACTCCGATGATTTTACCTCCCTTAGTAGCCGTGATCAACACTATTGTAAAGACAGCAATGAATACTCCAAGTAATCCAGGCCATAAAGGACCTCGAACCAGTAGATTTAGACTCGGTAGACCCTGCTTCACGCCAGACACTGCTACACCCGGTAAATTCACGCGTGGTATGCTTAACGACGTATTTCCCATGGTCTCCTCTAATGATATATGGCTTAATCCAAGTATATTCATCAGAGTTGACATTATTCTACCAGGTACCTCTGTATCGCCCAACCGGTTTCTACTTGAGAGCTCGGAGAGAATTTTATAGGCTATCAACTCATCCTCAAGGCTTAGACTATTAGTGGCCTTCAAGGTATCCACGTATTTAAGTATAGTGGACAACTCATCATATGATATATTCTCCTTACTAACTAGCTTGCTGAGTAGTAAGCGTAGCTCGGGGTTACTTATATTGGCAACGAGTGATTCAGGGGGATCAAATAATATTCTACTAAGTTTGTTCCTATATGTCTCATTCAATAACCCACTTCTTGTGAGATTATCCAGTAGACTCGAAATACTTGCTTCATCTAGGCTGGATCCCAAGGTTATTATTGATGTATTATATAGTTCACGTATTAACTCATCCATGCTTATAGGGGAATCTAGCTGATTCGGGAACCCAGCTGTATGCCTGTCCTCAGCAATAGGTGCTAGAGGAGTTGACGCTGTAATAATTACCAAGGCTATAGATATTATGAATAGGCTCTTCATGGAGAGGGCACCTTAACACTTGATAAGACATCATCGATTACTCTTTCAACGCTCAATCCCTGCACCTCATACTCGGGCTTGAGGATCAATCTATGCAGTAGCACTGGTTTACATGCCTCCTTGACATCATCGGGTATAACATAGTTTCTCCCCTCAATGTACGCCAGTGACCTAGCCAGCTTGATTAATGCTATCCCAGCCCTAGGCGAGCCACCGAGCCTCACTGCTGGATGCCTACGAGTCTCCTCGATTATTGAGGCAACGTAGTCATAGATTGACTCATCCACCTTAATACTTGTAACCCTATTAATTTCCTCTAGTATCTCCTGGCGGGAGACAACTGGTTTAAGCTCGTTGATAGCTTTCTCGATCTCATCGGATCTCTTAAGTATTTTAACCAAGCCTACGTGAGAAGTATAACTGGTTTCCACTTTAACGAGGAATCTATCCAGCTGTGCCTCTGGAAGCGGGAACACACCCTCCATCTCCACGGGGTTCATTGTTGCTATAACTATGAAGGGCTCCGGGAGCCTATATGTCTCGCCTTCAATAGTCACCTGCCTCTCCTGCATAGCCTCAAGTAATGCTGACTGTGTTCTAGGGGAGGCTCTGTTGATCTCGTCGGCTAAAAGAATATTGGTGAAAACAGGTCCTTTCTTAACGATAAACCCCCCGGTTTTCTGGTCGAATACATAATAGCCTATTATATCCGATGGTAGTAGATCCGGGGTCATTTGAACCCGTTTAAACTCTAAGTCAAGGAGTTTTGAAACAGCTTTAGCAGTATAGGTTTTAGCAACACCCGGGACACCCTCCATTATCATGTGTCCCTTAGCGAGTATTGATGCAATAATAATCCTGAGCTCTTTCTCTTTCTCAATAAGCAATTCATCATCGACCAGGATTTTCTTAATACTGCTATAAAAACCCATTAAAACACCCAGATGCATTTGGGGCTGTATTACTCTATGAGCAATGCTCCTTAATTAATATTAATTGCTGACTTTCTTCCGTCCTAAAGGATGAGGCTTTCAGCTGTAATTTCATAAATATGGAGCAATGAGAGATATACTTAATCTTAATAGAAATTAACATGAAGAAGGCCATATAGCATCTCAGGAATTTTTAATTAAAAAAGATAATGAAAAGAATATACATAATCGGTTAACACAATTATATATGGTGAAATATTTTTGAAGGGAGGTTATGCCGGTAAAATACTATTCATTAATCTAACAGATAAAACCATACATGAAGAATACGTTAATCCAAGTATAGCTGAAAAATACATTGGTGGGAAAGGGTACGCCCTCTACGTTCTATACAAGAAATACTTGAAGGAATACATGAACAAAGGTCTTTCACCAAGAGATATAGACCCACTTGGATCAGAAAACGTGCTGGCATTTGCAACTGGTCCTATTACTGGTATACCTGGTGTTCCCTCGCCAGGTAGATACCATGTGATGGCTTTAAAGAGCCCGCTTACAGGCTCTGTGGCAAGTGCGAATAGCGGTGGCGAGTTTGGTCCATTCTTAAAGTTTGCTGGATATGACCTGGTGTTCATTGAGGGCGAAGCCGAGAAACCTGTTTACATAGAAATAGTTAATGGGCACGTCGATATTCGCGATGCTAGTGATCTATGGGGATTAAATACCTTTACCACAACAAGCATACTCAAGAAGAGGGTTAACCATAAGAATACCAGCGTAGCATGTATTGGTCCAGCCGGCGAGAATAAAGTGCTATTTGCAGCAATAATCAACGATGAGCATAGGGCAGCCGGTAGAACAGG
>NZ_JBMFMW010000044.1:0-9499 GCF_049970475.1 Desulfurococcus sp. | reverse complement strand
CTGGATGTTCTAAAATATAGAAATCCTAGGTTGCACTACCCGCTTCAAGCTCCTCGAGGAGTATCACTTTGCCCCCTGCTTCCTCGATTTTTCTCTTAGCCTCCTCTGTTATCTCCCTAGCTATAACCTTTAAACCCCTGGTAACCTTACCAGAGCCTAGTACTTTGTCGAAACCCATTTCGACGGTATTTAACACTATTAGTCCATCCTCGATGATTGCCTTACCGTTGGAGGCCAGCCTCCACGCTAATTCATCTAACTCGCCAACATTAATGGTTACATTCTCATGGATTCTACTACGAGGCCTGAAGCCGTGTTTACCATACCAGTTTGGAGCATGCTTTATTATCCAGATGTATTTATGCTTATGGAAGCCTACAGCACCGAATCCACCACGCGAACCACTTTTCCTATGCTGCCCAACCCTACCCCAACCCATTGTTCTCGTGCGACCCTGGAGTTTCCTGGATTTCTTACCTTTTCTAACGACCATAATCTATCACCTCATAGCATTCTCTCAATTAATTCATTTATTTTTTCACCACGGTATCCAAGCTCACCCTTCATATTGAAGGGTTTTTTACTGGATCCATCGAAACCTCCACGCGGCGGATGCAGCCTGAAAACCGGTTTTACAATGTTTTCAAGCTTGTGGAGCACTAATTTACCCTCCAATAATGCCTCCGCGAATCCTTCAATATCTTTAATGCCTTGCTCCGCGAAGACTTTGGCAATATATTCATCTGTTATCCTTATGCCGCCGGAGGCTCTTCCACGAGCCTTGAACAGTTTCACTAGCGTGGGCTTATTTATCTCACCCCATGTAACCCAGTCCTTCACTTTTTCAAGCATTCCTTCAAGACCTGGTTGTTCTGCTGGATATATTACTAGGTGGTATTTCTTATGGAGCCTTAGGAGTTTCAGCGTGTACTCGACGTCAGGCGGTGTATCGGACTGCCCCCTTATTCTTAAGATAGCGTAAAGCTTAACCATCCAGCACCACCTCAGGCCTTTAGCCAGTCAACCGGTGTAACGAATTTATATGTGTTATATAATGCGTTGACAACGGCCTTGGCGAAATTAAGCGTCGTCCTTGTCTCGCCGAAACTCTCCGTCCACACGTCCCTGAGCCCAGCCAGCCTTAAAACCACTTTAGCCACATCTCCTGCTACAAGCCCTGTTCCACGTGGTGCAGGCTTCAATACCACTTCTACACTACCGCTTTTACCCCTGACTGTGAATGGGACGCTATGGGGTTCGCCGCACCTGCACTCCCAGCTCCCGCATCCTCTTCTCACAGGGGTGATATTCAGCTTGGCATTCCTTATGGCCTTCGCTAATGCGTCAACGTATTGCTTAGCCTTACCGGTCCCAATGCCGACAAAGCCGTTTTCATTACCGATGACTACTACAACTAGGAACCTGGTTCTCCTACCTGCATCAGTCATCTTCTGAACTATCTTGGTATCGATCCTCTCATACTTTAAATCGGGTAGGAGGTAGTCCACTATCTCCGGTTCTAGCAGCGGGAGGTTTCTATCGAATACCTCCTTTAAACTAGTTATCTTACCCTCTAAAACCATTTTTCCTACACGTGTCCTGGGAACCCATTTCTCTAAGGCAGCTTTATCAACCGCGCTCGCGGACACACTTATCACCTCTTATAAGCCTCCAAGATCTTGTTTTTAACCTCTTCAAAGTGCGAGGGGAGGTCCTCTGGCTGTAAACCATTGGCTAGATACCTTGAAAACCTTTTCTCAAGCAATCCATTCTCCCTCAGTATCTTAGCATATGATGCTATGTGCTCGCCCCTGATTCTCTCCTCGCTGGGGGCTACTTCCCCACCCATTGGCACCTTGAGCCCGGCATCGTTGGCTGCCTTTATAGCTGCAAACACTAATGCCCCTTTAACGGGTCTATGTAACCCTATATCTGGTACAGCGTATTCAACCCCCTTCTCAAGGGCCCTTAAAGCAGCCAGCAACCCTGTTAAATAGGCTGCAGAGGTATTACATGTACCTGCTTTCCACCCGAATCTCTTCCTTAACTCGTTTGAGTGGGCTGCAGCTATGATTACATCCCCCTCTGGCTTAGCCGTGGCTACCTGCACCCATATATAGTTCAACGTCTTCCTAACAATGAAACGGGGATGTCCCGATACAATCATTCTATATCTCTTGTAGTAATTAGTCTTACCCTCCCTTCTCCTTCTCCTTGGAACCTTATACCGGGGACCCTTAGCCATGCCTCACCAACCCCTCTATTTAACCTCCTTCAAGATATTGTTTTCCTTAAGGTGTAGCTTCAGAGATGAAAGAGAGTTAAAGTATCCTCCCTTAGCAAGCATATATAGCCTCCTATATGTTCTTGCATCGATAAGCTTCCTATCCCTCAGGTATCTAAGATACCTCCTTATCTTCCTTATCTTATTCATCCATACCTCCTTCTCATCCAGCCTAGCGGTCTTACTCCCCTTCCTCTTACCATGTCCCCTTCTCCTTCCCTTAACCCTCTGCTTATGCCTAACCTTGGAGCTATAGCCTGCTATACCGTGTTTGGGGGCAACCCATATAGCCCCCTCCTTGATCAGCCTCCTCACATCCTCCCTTGTTATGGCTGCCTCGATATCCTCTATTCTACCAGGATCCACTCTAATCCTCGACACACCCACGCCAAGTAGATCAGCTGCCAATCTTTTCTGGAGTGTTAGGTCACTCATGTTAAGCACCCTGTGTTAACTGTGTTGTTTTAGGTGGATTAGCTACTTTAAAGCCTTTTGAGGCAGCTATCCTGTATAGTTCAATAGCCTTCCTTAATCCAACGCTCCCACCAATGTATACTATGTATCTGGCTGGATCCAGTCCCTCGAGGTCTCTTGGATTATTAATCACAACTGGCTCCAAGCCTGATGGATGGAGCTCCCTGACCAGGCTCGGTCCTCTATACCCTATTTTAACTAGGGGCGGGTATCCTTTAAGCTGGTGCTTCACCTTGTTGTCTATCCCCTTTGGCTTCCTCCACTTAAGGTCGTTCTTGAACTTCGGTTTCTTCCACCATAGATACCTGAGGAAAACTGGCCTCCTCTTATTCATTTCCTGTCTTAACCTGAGTAAACGATCCAGCCCCGTGCTCATAAGGCCTCACCCTTCTCATAAATATATATTCCATCCATGAAAACACGTCTATCTCTATCAGTGACCCTAGTAGCCCTCTCAATTGATGCAGCCGTTAACCCAACCTCCTCAATATCGACTCCCTCAATAATTATATCCTCACCACTCACCTTCACCTTGACATTACCGTATATCTTGGCTATCCTATCTGATTTCTCCCCCATGAAATTCCTTATCCTGACAACCTTGTTCTTCTCATCAACAGATACTGTGATCGGGAAGTGAGAGAATATTATCTTTAACTTGTAGCGGTAGCCCCTTACAACACCTGTAATCATGTTACGTATATGCGCAGCAATCGTCCCAACTAGGGCCTTCTGCTTCCTATCAGCAACAAATGTTTCAACGATGACAACCCTGTCCTCAAGCCTTATGAATACTCCTCTAGCATGACTGAAGTCCCTTGTAATAATGCCCTTGGGCCCCTTAACTGTTACCCTTAAGCCATCCACTTCAACAGCGACGTTCTCAGGGATCTCTACTTTCTCAGCAACATGAAACACCCTGGCCATACATACATCACCTAGTAACAGTATGCAAGTAATACCCCACCGGTTTGTTTTTCAACAGCCTCCTTGTGAGAGAGGACACCATAAGGTGTTGACACTATTATTACACCTATATTATATGCTGGTAGGTATCTCTTAAGCCACTCAGGGAACTCGGCGAGCTCGCGGTGTTTAACAGGGTATCTAGGCTTGATAACGCCGATCTTATTTATCCTGCCGAGCAACTGTATCTTTATCTTACCCCATCTACCATCATCAATGTACTCGAACTCGCCGATATAGCCCTCCCTTTGGAGGACCTTTAAGACGTTTAGCGTCAGCTTTGAGGCGGGCCATATAACTACTTCCTTCTTAGCCCTTATCTCGGCATTATATATTGCTGAAAGAGCATTTGCAAGCGTATCCATGACCACCATGGCTTAACACCCCTACTCATATTTCTTGAAGCCTATTACGGAGGCCACTTCTCTAAAACACTGCCTACACAGGTAAAGCCCGTAAGCCTGTATGACCGCGTCACGTGAACCGCATCTCCTGCAAACCTGTACCCCACGCCCGTGCTTGTATATTTTTGGAGGTTTATACTTAGCCATTTAAACCACCTACTCACTAACTATTTCAACGCCGAATAATTGTTTTAAAAGCACCATTGCCTCCAGCTTGTTCACCCTATGCCTCCTCGGTACACGGGATCTAGCTCGCTTACGCCTCATCACCCTGTATCCGGGTCTCTCAATAGTTATGGCTACATCCATTCCGAATACCCCTATCTCTGGATCATATCTTACACCAGGCATGTGTATGTGTTCCTTAACGCCTATACTGACATTCCCGTAGTCATCGAAGCTTGACTCCCTTACTCTGTACCCTATGGTCTCGAATACTTTCCTCAGGAATTCAATAGCTTTCCCCCTTCTCAACGTGACTACAACGGCTATGTTATCGCCCTTCTTGATCCCGAAGTCCTTAATGGTCTTCTTGGCCTTCCTTGGGACAGGCTTCGCACCTGTTAACT
This sequence comes from Desulfurococcus sp., assembly GCF_049970475.1. Lineage (NCBI taxonomy): Archaea > Thermoproteati > Thermoproteota > Thermoprotei > Desulfurococcales > Desulfurococcaceae > Desulfurococcus > Desulfurococcus sp. The sequence goes on along the minus strand of NZ_JBMFMW010000044.1, from coordinate 4,802 downwards.
CCTCAAGCACTTTCATAGCCTTTGGAAGCCTATCGGATTCAGTACCTACACCTATGTTAACTGTTACCTTAGCTATGAAAGGCTTAAGCATTGGATTACTATTCCATTTCTCGAGGATCCTGCTTTCAACATCCTGTGTGAGGATACTCATTACCATGCACCCTCAGGCAGTTTTATTAATGGTTTTTCAACACCTATTGGGAATATGTAGTCCAAGCTAGTCTGGAACTTATTGCCTTGCTTATCTTCAAGCGTGACTATACTCCTATATCTCCTCATGCCCTTGTGTATCGATACAATCTTACCCACTCTCCCAACGTTTCTACCACCGGACACTATCGCTATAACACCCTCTTTCAAGGGGACATAGTCGAGGATTTGTTGAACAGGTATTGATAGCTTTAACACGCCTAGTGTATCATACGTGTCTTCAACAGGATTTCTTGGATCATTGACCCTAATTAACACGTTTCGTCCATCATGCAGGTTTAACTGTATATGACCGTTCTTCACCGTGGTCTTATTCTCTATCCTGCACAGCTTGAAGGATGCCTCCTCCCTCGATATCTCAATCAACCCCAGTACCCTGGTTGGTACTGGGATGACCCTGTAGTATTTATTGACCCCCACGATCTCGATTACATCCATTACGCCGACAGGGAACTTGTAATCTCTCCTCACTCTCCCATCGATCTTAAAGTATCCCTCGGCTATGAGCCTCCTAGCCTCCTTACCTGTTTTAGCATAACCCAGCACATCTCTGACAAGGATTAATAGTGGAAGCGACCTAGATATGGGGTGTGGGCCGGGCGATGACTTAACGACCCACCTATACTCCTTCCTAAGTATAGGCCAATACCTAGGCGCGTTGATCGCTTTTAAATGTCTGCTACCACCCATGCTACCCATTTCTAAGCCACCTCTTGACTGTGCTCACTACTAGTACCAGCCTTCCTCCGCTCAATTATCTCAAGCCTTCTTTTATCACTTAGATCAGCCTTTATAATCATGACTTTACTAGGATGAATCGGAATGTAAACCGGCGATCCATCAGCCTTCTTTCTCTGCACACCCTCGATGAACACCCTGACGCGTTTCAAGTCGACTTCTACAACCTTCCCCTCATGCCCTTTAAACTCCCCCCTCATGATCCTAACAGTATCGCCTTGTCTAACCGGCAACCTCTTCACGCCAAGTTTCTGACGCAGTTCATCTGAGAGTGGTGCATTAAATAATTTATGCCTTAGGTGGAGGGGCATTAAAGCCAACTGCTTCCTCTGCTTACCGGGCTTAATAGAATTTGTTAACGGCATAGTATACACCTCCTCACACAATCATTGATGCAAGATTAGCTATCTGGGGCCATCTCTCGGCTGCCTCCCTGGCTATAGGCCCCCTGATCTCCGTGCCCTTAGGCGTGCCCTCAGGCGTCAATATCACTACAGCGTTATCCTCGAAGGCAACCCATGTACCATCAGGCCTCTTATAGGGTCTCCTTTGACGCACCACTATAGCCTTAAACACTTTCTTCCTCATTTCTGGAATACCCTTCTTAACGCTCACGACAACTAGGTCTCCAACACCGGCTGGCGGAACCCTTCTCAGTCTACCATGGTATCCAGGGACACCTATGATCATTACCTCCTTTGCCCCACTGTTGTCAGCTGCCTTAGCTATAGACATCACTTGGAGGCCGGTGTTCACCCTCCGCCTCGAGAAGGCTGGTTTACCGGCTACAGCTCTCTTTGCACCCATCACTCACCACCTCGTTTGATCACTCCTAGGACTACAAAGGCAACTGTTTTTGCGAGGGAACGTGTTTCACCGATCACTACTGTATCGCCTTCTTTAACATCTATGCATGGAGGTAGGTGGGCATGTATGTTCCTATGGCGTTTCTCATATCTCATGTATTTCTTCACGTAGTGCAAGTACTCATGTCTAACAACAACAGTCCTCTGCATCTTCTTCTTGGCTACAACACCTGTTAAAATTACTCCCCTAACCTTAAGTCTTCCATGCCAGGGGCACTTGGGGTCATTACATATTTTCTCGGGGGGATTAATACCAGTTACACCTATGTTATTAACCCTGCTCTGACTCATGGAAACCTACCTCGAAACCATTTTCAATCTATCCCAGGGTCTACCAATAATCGTAGACCCTTTAATAACCACGGCTTCCCCGTCAGGGAGCATGAACTCGAGTATACTGTTAAACTTAAAAATCCTCACCCTTCTACCAGATGGAGTCTCAATAACGAGGGTTTTCAACGTCTCATCAACCACCTTACCCTTCAACCCCACAAGCGATGGATCAGGATACTGTAGGATCCTGACCTCCAGTCCTATGAGCTCATGGTAGGCAATGTTCCTACTATTCACCCTCATCACGCCTGACCCTCTGAACCAGTTTCTCCACTAGTAGTGCTTGTCTCGCTCACGGATACACCACCTTCCTCATTGATCACCGTTAATATCCTCGCGATATCGCGCCTCACATTCCGTATTCTAGCAGTATTTGTCAGAGTACCCATTTTAGCCTGGAGCCTTAGCTTAACCAGCTCTAGCCTTAATTCATTTAGTTTCCTAAGCCTCTCCTCCGGGGCCATCCTCCTTATCTCACTTGCCTTCACTACCACCACCCTCTGTTGTCTTAGCTGGCTTTAAAGCCTCCAGTTCCTCGGGTTTCAGGGTCTTTATCTCAACGTGGTCGGGCATCCTTATACCTGGTTTAACAATGACGACTTCAACACCGAATATACCAGGCTTTAAGAGCGCTTTGACCACTGCCCTGTCAACCATGTATTCCACTGGCTCACCAGCCTTGTACACTTTCCCGGCCTTGAGCTTCTCATATGTTGCCCTTTCGCCCCTCAGCTTACCGCTTATAATGATCTCGGCACCAATTGCACCAGCATCCATCACCCTTTTAAGCATATACATCATTACCCGGCGGAAAGGTATCTCTTTCTCCAATGCTCTAACAATTCTGAATGCCACTACCCTAGCGTTTAAATCAGGGTCTATTACAGGCGATATCGTTATGTTAACATTGTCGAGGCCAAATTTATTCTGGAGTATCGTGGACAGCTTCTTTATAATGCTACCTCCCCTACCTATTAGTCTACCAGGGTACTCAGCATGTATGACTACACGATAGCCCGTTGGAGTCCTATATAACTCTACATCAGCGTATCCTGCATCCTTGAAGTAGTGTGCTAGAAACTCATCGATCATTAGTTTCTTCAACCCGTATTCAAGGAAGTATGATTTAACCCGGGGCCCGACCATGCTTAGCCAACCTCCTTAACGATAACCTCCAGGTTACTCATTCTACGGAACTTAGGAGTGGCCCGACCGAAAGCACGCGGCATATACCTCTTTAACGTGATCCCTTTATGGGCCGCTATATGGATTATCACCAGTTTATCCTTATCAAGCCCCTTGTTTTCAGCATTAGCCTCAACATTCCTGAGGACTTCCAAAGTATATCTAGCCCCCTTAACAGGGTATCTGCCAATAGGCCACTTAAACCTATCAGCTAAACCCTTCTTATGGCTCAGCTTTCCATGATACCTTCTGAATGGGACAGCCTGCTTCATTTTCACGACGTCTTCGAGGAACTTGATGGCCTCGCTCAACTTCATCCCTTTAAGCGTGTAAGCTATTTCACGCATATATTTTATCGAGACAGGTATATCATACCTGACTGCCTTAGCGATTTTTGATTCATCCTCGAGTTTTACAGAGTAATGCCATGTAGGCATACATGTAACACCTCTACTTCATGGCTACGAAGCGACTTGCCCTCGTAGCCTTAAGTCCTGGCTCACCATGAGTAACCTTCTTGGTAGTGGGACTGAACTCACCAAGGTAATGGCCTATCATCTCCGGCGTGATTTTAACTGGGATAAACTCTTTCCCGTTATACACAGCAATCGTCAACCCCATCATCTCCGGTAGAACCACCATATCCCTTACATGCGTCTTTATCACGGCTTTCCTAGCTAGCTCAGGGTTCCTGGCTATCTTCCTTATCTTCGCAAGCAGCTTTATCTGGGCCTTTGTTAAACCTCTTTTCAAGCTTCTTCTCTGCCTAGCCGGTAGCAACATCACGAGTTCATCCATCGACATATTTAAGAGTTCCTCAAGGCTCTTACCTCTATACTTGAACTTCCTCCATTCCACCGGGAGATCCTGTAAATTCACCGCCAAATCCATCATCCCCTCACACGTTAAGCACTAACGTAATAGACACTACTAGACTCTATTTTTAAGATTTATCCTCCTTTTTAAAATGTTTGCTATGTTCTCAGGGTTCTCGACAACCACTACATCGCATCCCTCTTTCCTGTACTTCTCTATAGTTTCCTCCTCGATGCTACGTGGTACTACGATGATCACCTTCAATCCCTTCTTAACAAGCTCGCCCGCCACGATCCATGGGTCTACATCGGGGATCGTCTGCTTTAAGTCGCTGAATAACACCATGGTCCTAGAGTTGCTTCTCAGAGCTAACTCGCCGGCTCTCCTTAATGCATCAGATATATTAGTATACCCCTTGAATCCCTCCGTATATAGTTTCTCTAGGAAGCCTGCGAGCATCCGGGCAGTCTTCTTAACTGGAGATCTATATACATTGCTTCTCTCACTAAACAACACTATGTATGAGACGCTTGGGAATAACACTGCCAGAGAGAGGATCGACCATAGAGCGAACCTAGCCATGCTACCACTTACATCTACAATGCCTATCATGCGTTGCCTTCTCCTATGTCTCCTGTAGACTATTTCATTACT
>NZ_JBMFMW010000043.1:0-9578 GCF_049970475.1 Desulfurococcus sp. | reverse complement strand
GGTATGCAACTATGATGCTGTACATGTTGAGGAGTCAAGTGGTAAGCGTGTTGCAAGGGTTAATATAATGAAATGCTATGGATGTGGATTATGTACAAGTGTATGCCCCACTAGAGCTATACACTTTATTGAGAAGTAGGAGTAGTTTTAATCAGACATCATAATTTTTCTTAATTCTTCATTTTATTGTGTTTATGTAAAAAATCATGTAAGAATTCTCGTTGATTAGTTTTAAATATTTAAATAAACCCTTCCATTGGAAGTTATAAACGCTGGCGTTAATGGAATAAATGGTGGAACAATGAGCCACTTAGAGATCCCCAGGCTACCCACAATAAGGGATATTGATATAACGGGTAGAAAAGTCTTCATGCGCATAGATATAAATGTCCCCATAGATCCCGACACAAGTGAAATACTTGATGATCGACGGATTAGAACACATGCTTCTTTTATCAAAAGACTAGTGGAGGAGTATAGGCCTGCACTGGTACTTGCATCACACCAGGGTAGACCCGGTGACAGCGATTTTACATCAATGGAGAAGCATGCCGAGTTACTATCAAAGTACACTGGGATAAACATACGTTACATTCCTGACGTAATAGGTCCAAAGGCTCTTGAGGAAATAAATAACTTAAAGCCAGGCGAGATCCTCTTGCTGGATAACCTGAGGCTCCTTTCAGAGGAAGTATTAGAGGCTCCACCCGAGAGGCAGGCATTAACTATTATGGCCAGGAGGCTTTCATCAGTGATCAACATATATGTGAACGATGCATTTGCAACAGCTCACAGGAGCCAGCCAAGCATCGTGGGATTACCACTCCTCATGCCGAGTTGCATCGGCCCCCTGTTCGAGCGTGAGATAGAGGCAGTTAGAAAGGTATTCGGCTCCGGTGAGTCGCCCAGGATATATGTTCTAGGCGGCTCCAAGGTTAGGGAATTATTAAGGGTCATCGAGAACCTGATGAGGAATAAGTTAGCCGATAGAATACTTACAACAGGCCTCCTAGCACATTTATTCCTAGTCGCCAAGGGAGTGAACATAGGGACAGAGAACATGAAAATCCTGGAGGAGAAAGGGGTACTATCCCTTGTCCCCAGGGCTAGATATATACTGCTACGGGGAGCACCGGTTGAGACACCAGTTGATCTCAAGGTTGAAGTAAACGGTGATGTGAGGAACACATATATAGGTGAGGTTAGAGGTGTGGTTAAGGATATAGGTGAAAACACAGTCCAGATATACAGCGACCTCATAAGGGATGCCAGGATCATAGTTATGCGTGGTCCCGCAGGCGTTATAGAGGATGAGAGATTTAGAGATGGAACACTTAGGATACTCGACGCTGTATACAGTTCCAACGCTTTTACATTGATAGCTGGAGGACACCTGGCCTCTATGGTGAATGAATCAAAGTTATCGAATAGAATACATGTGTCAACAGGCGGCAACGCACTCCTACTATTCCTCTCCGGCGAAGAACTCCCAGCGTTAAAGGCACTGGAGTTATCGGCTAAAATGTTCCTGGGATGGTAGCCATGCCTGTTAAAGTAGCTGTAAATGGCTCGGGAACCATAGGTAAGAGAATCGTTGACTCAGTATTGTTGAACAAGGACTTTAAGCTAGTTGGAGTCGCCAAGTATAAGCCGGATTACCAGGCATACCTAATGATAGAGAAGGGTATACCAGTGTTTGTTCCACGGGATAGAGCAGGGGAATTTATTAACTCGGGCATCGAGCCGAGTGGATACATAGACTACCTGTTTGAAGAAGCAGATTTAATATATGACGCCTCACCAGGTGGTAAAGGTGTATTAAATAAGAAGATATATGAGAAACACGGCAAACCAGTTGTCTTCCAGGGAGGCGAGGACCCAGAGATAGCTGAGATCAGCTATAGTACGTTCTGTAATTACAGTGATGCAATAAATAAGAAAAATGTAAGGGTCGTCAGCTGTAATACAACAGGTATGCTGAGACTGCTATGTATACTAGAAAAGGAGTATGGTGTCAAGAAGGCGCTGGCAGTAATTATCAGGAGAGCGGCGGATCCCAAGGAGGATAACAAGGGCCCCGTCAACTCCATACTACTGGATCCCCCGGAGATACCTAGTCACCACGGGGTAGATGCCCGTACAGTGGCTCCATGGCTTAATATCACGAGTGCTGCCGTCGTGGTTCCAACAACCCTTATGCATATGCAGTTTATAGAGGTCGAGCTAAAGTCCCCTGTCAAGAAGGATGAGGTGCTGGAGGTGCTAGGAAGATATAGGAGGTTTCTACTTATAGATTCAACTCGGACAGGTATTGATTCCACCAGTAAGCTCATGGAACTAGCCAGAGATGCTGGTAGGATGCGTGGTGACATATATGAGAACTCAGTGTTCATCGATACAGTCAAGATCGAGGATACACGACTCTACATGTTCCAGGGGATCCACCAGGAGTCAATTGTTATCCCGGAAAACATGGATGTAGCATACGCGATACTGGGCCTTGAACACGACCAGTATAGGGTTGTGGAGAAAACAGATAACCTACTGGGAATCGGTTCCCTGGAAAAATTGATTAAGACAAGTAGACATAGATAAAAAGGTGAGAACCATGAGTGAAGCACCTACATACGAGATAAGCTTCTACTTCAGGAAAATCCTTGTCCCAGTGGATGGGAGCGAGAATAGTTTAAAAGCGTTGGAGTTCGCTATTGACCTGGCAAGGCACTATGGCTCCAAGATAATTGTAGTATACGCTAAACCGAAGGGAGATCTACGGGGAGACCCCTTTGAACGCGTGAAACTAAGGGTGGCTAAGGAGGGTATGGATATACAGTATAAGCTGATAGAGTACGATCCCTCTAGTAGTAACACTCCCTCGGTCCTTGTCAGGGAGGTTATTGAAGGGGGTTATGATGCAGTGGTAGTGGGGGCTAGGGGTCTAAGTCTCTCGACAGAAATACCTATAGGGAGTACGGCTTTATCCCTAGTAATAAACTCACCGGTTTCAGTGTTCATTGTGAGGTAGTTCCACTGAAATAATATTTTTTCAGGACACCAGTCATATCTACTTTTTCAGGAGTCCTCTTCCAGGCATTCATTGAGATCTCTAGGTATTTCTCCGGGTCTTTATGATACATGTCTATTATCCATAGTAACTTGCTTCTGAACTCCGCGTATTCCTTTTCATCTATCTCCCTGGCTCTAGGATCAGTATATATGTTTATGAAGTCCCTGAGGTCCTGGCCAAAGAGCCAGCCTGTAACACCGTCTTCAACCACCTCGAGTACTCCTCCATCCCTACTAGAGAGCACCGGTACTCCATTGACCTGTGCCTTCATAAAGCTCGTTCCACATGCCTCCCACCCGCTGAACGGGGTGAAGAGCCACAGGTCTGATCCCTGTATTATTAAACGGGCTGTCTCAACATCGTATTCTGGAAGATATACTACATTAGCCAGCTTCAAATCTAGCTCCCTGAATTTCCTTAGATACTCTATTCCATCCTGGTCTCTTGGATGGGGTTTCCCAGCTATTATGAAGAATGCGTTGATATCCGGGTTTTCCTCGATGAATCTAGCTATAAAGTATGGCCTTTTGTATCTAGCTAAACGCCTTGTCCACACAATAATTGGTTTCCCCTCAGCGTTTACATTATTTTTCACTGCTTTAACTAGTGAGAGAAGCTTCTCCCGTGACTCAGCCCTGGCCTTCACTAGTATTTCTTTCTGGAACAGACCCTGTTTCCACGCCATATATAGCTCTGGATGCATCCACCTTGGTAGATATATGCCGTTGGTTATCCCCTTGAATTTACCAGCGTACGCCGGGAAGATCCTGCCTATTATCTCCTCCTGCTTCCTGGATACAACGATTGCTGATTTAAGCCGTGACAAAGCGTACTCGGAGAGGTTTACATTGTCTCCCAGGAACAGCCCGAATTCCCTCGCTATATATTCCCCTGGAAACCCTGGATGACCCCAAGGTCCGGGTGTGTGGATTATTATCCTAGCTTTATCGCTTACATCGAGCATGCTTAGGATGAGTGCGGTGTATGACTCCTCAAGGTCTATTACGTTGATCTTATCTAGGCCTATAACATTCCTTATATAGTATGAGGATGCCTTCGCCAGAAGAGCATACTTGAGGAAACTCTCCTCTGCACTGTCTTCAAGGTATACCCTATCGGTTAGCTTCCTCGCCCATTGAGGGCAGACGGCCTCGAATAATACGGCTTTCGCCGTCTTATATTTGTAGACCCAGGGCCTGACTATTACCTCAGTGTTCCTAAGAGTTACTACGAACTCCTCCTCAGGGGTTAGTTTTTCAAGGAACTCCCTATTCTGTCTTTCAGGAGCTAGTAGTGGTTGAATGCCCTGGAAAGACACAGACACATATCCATGTCTATAATAGAGGGAGAGCACTGTGTAATCGATACCCATATCACCTGCCCCATATAGCTTATCCCCTTCTAGGACGCCTAGTCCGCCAGCATATATGTGTGATTTATCGAGGGCTAACTCAGGTGTTATACTTACAATGACCATGTATATCTCCCTGGTATTATTTTTAATGGCCTGTCACACTTTATTATCTCTATAGATTATTAAGTATTACTTACATGGGGATTGACGAATTTGATTAAAGAAGTAATGGAGTCTCTTAGGAGAAATACACGTGGTTTAATGACATTAGACGTCTTAAACATGTTGACAAGGCATCATAGAATACAGGGTAGTAGCGGTCTCGAGAACGCTTTAATGGATCTACGCGAAATACTTGAGGGGCTGGGCTACTCTACACGGATGATAGAGATACCCAGCGATTCCAGAAAAGGATTCATCGACACCCCTGTTTCATGGGATATCGACGAAGCCTTTCTACAATTCAAAACAGGGGGTAATGTGATAGAGGAGTATCGTTTTAATGAGCATCCAACACTTGTTGCAGCCCACTCGCCTCCAGGGGAGGGATGTGGCGTTCTCTCCCTGTGCAGTGGAGGAAAATGTGAGGGTGAGGTAGTTTTAACTAAGGGCCCTGCCTACGAGGCATATATTAAAGCAGATGCCAGGTTGGTGTTGGTCTATGATTCTAAGAGATATAGTGAGGCAGTACCTTACATGGGGTTGTTCCTCCATAGCGATGAGGTGAAGGATAAGGTTGTGATGAATATACCGTATAAAACAGCTCTTAAACTAATGTCGATGCTGATAGAGAACCCTGGGAGGAAGATAGAGGTTTGCTGGAGCAGTAGGACAAGGTATACGGGTAAACCTATGCACGCACTTATTGCTTGTAATAAATACGAGGAGCCCGGTATAGTGCTTGTAAGCCATATATGTCACCCTAAACCGGGGGCCCATGATAATGCCAGTGGTAGTGTCGTAAACTATATGGCGGCTTTCGCATCACGGTTAACCGGGTTGGAGGTACCTTTATGTCATGTATGGGTTCCAGAGCACACTGGGACTGTATTCCTCGATAACGCTCTACCGTGGCAGCCTCTTGGAGTAATCAACCTAGACATGGTGGGCTCTAAGCAATGGGTGACCGGGTCCACGCTCAACATAGTTAACACGCCATTATATATGGAGTCGATGATTACCCCCTACATGTATCTAGCTGTGAAAGCTGTGTTCGATACAGCACAGTCATTCGGAGGCTTTAATCTACCAGGGGTGAGATACTCGCTGTCACCGTATACTGTTGGAAGCGATCACGATATCTTTATTTCATGGGGGCTTGACACAGTCATGCTTAACGAGTGGCCGAGTAAATACTATCATACAGACATGGATACCGTGGAGACTCTTTCACAACATTACCTACAGGAGACGACAGTGGCTTCACTACTGGCCGCACTTCTAGCTTATAGGAAGCTCCATGGTAACGAGGTTTCCTCGGTGTTCAGGGATTATTTAAAAACATGGTATGCCATAGAAGCCGTTAAAACAGGCTTCGGCACCAGCCTGGGAGATCTATCAAGAGTGATCGATGAATTCCCGAAGCTGAGGTCTGACAATATCGTGAAACTACCATCACCAATATCAACAAGGAGTATTCGGGGAATACTGGGATTTGAAACATATAAGAGGGTTTCAGAGATAAAGGGAGCTCTCACATATTTATCGCTCTATGCACCCTTAGCCTATGTTAACGGCTTAAATAATGTTGCACAATTATTCCAGGTTGAAAACCTGATTAAATGGAGCAGTGAGGAAGAAACATTAATCAATAACGCCTGGGAATTAATTAGAAATAAATTATTGAAGTGATAGATATGCCGGTTATCAGGGTAAGCATTAGCGATATAGAGGCCCTGCTGGGTAGTCGTGTTACATTGGAGAAATTGTATAAAGGGTTAACGAAGCTTAAATGCGAGGTTGACAATGTCGAGGGAGATATATTAGAGTACGAGGCAAACCATGACCGCCCCGATCTCTTTAGTGCAGAAGGTCTTGCAAGGGCTCTGAGGCCCTTCCTAGGACTGGAGGGGAAGCAGTACCATATTGTCAATTCAAGTATTAAAGGATATAGTGAGGGCATCCCTGGGAGACCCTATATAGCTCTCGCCGTGGTAAGGGATGTGGTTTTGAATGAGGAGGCCATTGTCCAAATAATGCAATTACAAGAGAAACTGGCCTCTACATATGGCCGGGCGCGTAGGAAGGCGAGTATAGGTGTATACGATCTCGACAAGATTAAACCACCGATATACTATCGAGCTGTCAACCCCTATGAAACCAAGTATAGACCTTTAAATGAAAACCGTGAAATGACGCTTAGAGAGGTGCTTAGTGAAACCGAGAAGGGGAGGTTGTATGGGTATATAATTGAGTCCATGGAGAGGTACCCAGTGCTAATGGACTCTGAGGGGACGATACTCAGTCTAGCACCTATACTTAACTCCGATGATAACAAGGTCACCACTAATACACGCAACATATTGATTGATTCAACAGGTTTAAACCCAGAGATCGTCGTAGACATGGTTACTATAATGGCTGTAAACATCGCCGAGAGATCCCAGAACAGGATAATCGAAGTCGTTGGAGTAGAGCATCCCAGCGGATTAATCATTGAGGCACCTAGGAGAACGGGCAACTTTATCAGTGTTAATTTAAGTGATGTCAGTAGACTCATAGGCGTCGACATCAGTGTAGAAGACGCTGTAAGGTATCTCTCACTCCATTATTATACGGTGAGAAGCATTGAGGGAAGAGTCCTCACAGTGGAAGCACCTATCTACAGGCTTGATGCTAGAAGCTGGGTTGATGTCGCAGAAGATATAGCTATATCCCATGGCTACGATGCTATAGGAAGGCAGGCAGACTCCCTACCCTACTCAACCAGCATTGGAAAGATACATCCATTAGAGTATATATCGAGGAGGGTCAGGGATATACTAGTAGGACTCGGATTCATCGAGATAGCAAACTACATGATGACTAGTATCGAGTCCCAGACTACATTAATGGGGTATAACCAGGGGATCTTCGTTGTCGAGAACCCTAAGTCAGATAGGTATACAGCTATAAGGTCATGGCTGACGCCCGGCATAATAGAGGCGATAATTGAGAACAAGGGTAAGAGGGCCAGGCTTGCAGTGTTTGAAATCGGGGATGTGGTGCTCCCCGACGAGTCAATGGAGACGAATGCACGTGTGGAGAGGAGGATAGGTATCGCTGTTTCCCATGAGAAGGCCACGTTAACCGATGGCCTCGCAGTGGTTAGAACACTCTTCAAAGAGCTGGGTGTAACATTATCCTTTGAAAAAACCATGGTCCCCGGCTTACTCCCCGAGAGGACAGCTGCTATCAATGTAAACGGGGAACAGATAGGCTTTGTCGGGGAAGTGAAGCCTGAGATACTGTATAAGCTGGGATTAATGAATCCTGTCATCGTATCTGAAATAAACCTGAATAAAATTATTAAATTACTCGCAACCAATTGAATATTTTCGAGGATGAGGCTTGGAAGGGATGACTCGAAAGGGGATGAATGCACGGGCCTAGCTGAATCCTCTCCTAGATAATAAGGCTACAAGTATTATTGAAGCAGCGATAGTGGAGAGGGCAACAGCCACCACGGTGTTAAATATCTCTAGTGATACAACCCCTAGTTCAAAGCCCTTAACCAGCAGGGTTAGCTCTAATACCCCCCTTCCCGCCATTGATGCCCCTGCAACCAGGCTTGTAAATGTTTCTTCACCACGAAGCTTGAAGAATAAGAAATACACTACCGTTTTAACAGATAATCCTATGGCTAGAAGCAAGATGAAGAGTAACGTGTTGACGGCTGATACTGTTATATGGAGCCCTACATATAGCATGAATAAGGGGGTGAAGACACCATCTATTATGGTACTCAATATATTGGTGAAATCATTTATCCTGGTTCTATATCTTAACATGGGGTCATGTATCCATATTCCTCCCGAGATGAATATTCCAGCTAGATAAGCAGCTATAAAGGGACTTACACCGGAGACATAGGCTACTAGTAGCATTAGTGATAATAGTAGCAATGCTATATCAGTGAAAAACGCTATGTCCCTAGACATATAGATAAACATGTTTTTAAGGATGCTCCGCCGCCTCGATAATAATGTGAAGACCAGTATCGTGAGCGCCATAGAAACCAGTATTGGTAGTGCAACATTACTGATGTTCCCCGTTACATACCAGATATAGTATGCAGACGTGGTAAACAACATGAAGAGGTCATCAACGAAGCTTGCCGAGACCAGTATCGACCTGATGTGTATGGGGAGCCTCTTTATAATCATAGATACTGTTTCAGTCGCGGTGTTAGATAATAATAGTGCAATAATGAATGCTAACTCCAGGGAGAATCCAATATATGTTACAGCCAGTAAAACGAATGCTATAGTGAAGGCTACGGAGAGCAGTGAGACCATTGTTGATGACTTGAAATTCTCGATTATAGTCTCTAGATCACTCGAAACACCTGCATAGAATACTACAAATATAGCTGCCACATTTGAGATAAGCATTAGATCACGTATATACTCGCCCTTACCCAGGGTTAATCCAAGTAGAATAGCTGTTGCTAAATAACCAGTTACCTCGTTTATATTTAGTCTACGTGCCATGTGTCCAGCGATCTTCGAGATTAGAAAACCTAGAAACACATATTCTATTGCTTGCATTTAATCGGTGCCACCGTATATTATACTGCTTATAGAATAGCTTTTAAGCCTTGCCCAATTAAAAACAAGCCCTAAACCCCTGGCAGTTGCTTTACACCCCATAGCCTGTATGTTATCTCTATTGCTGGAAGAGATTTCTCGAGTGATACTAGTTCATCTGCGAGGCCTTTGACGGAGAGGTTTTCGATTCTACCGTAGAAGCCCATGGGCTCTCCATTCCTGTTAACAAATATCACTAGATCCATTGTATCGCTTTTATCCTTTACGGAGAGTATCCCTATCTTATACTGCGAGAGCATGCCTTTCTTTTCACGTGCCTTATTTATAAGGGTATTGATATCCCAGGGCACGGTTAACTCACCTGTTGACACTAGGTCTGAGTTTATGAGTGCCATTGCAATCAATACCT
>NZ_JBMFMW010000042.1:0-9683 GCF_049970475.1 Desulfurococcus sp. | reverse complement strand
GAGGAAGTAGAGGAAAAACTGGACAAAGTGAGAAGAGATTCAACAAGACTTTTACAGGAATTACTAAGTCTTAAGCACACTGCTGAAAAGATAAATAGCCTGGTAGATGAGGCTTCAAGAATAGAAAAGGAGATCTCCGAGGCTAGAAGCCTGGAAGAAGAATTAGCCAGAATCAATAGTGAGAAAGAAAACACTATAAGCATCATACATGAACTCGAAGACAAGTACCGTGAAGCCAAGGAAAAACTGGAGGGATTAATTGCTGAAAAAGCTGGGACTGAGAAATCAATTAAGTACATTGAATTAGAGATACAAGACATTGAGAAAGAAGAGGATGAACTGGGACAACTCGAGGATGAGAAGAAATTCCATGAATGGATGGACACGACGATGAATATACTAGATAAATTAGTCGACGAGGTTGAAAAAAGAGTCTCACTAGAGATGGTCTCGGAATTCCGAAGGATCTTCTATATGATACTAGATACATTATTACAGGGGCAACCAGTGGAAGTAGGCATAAGAGACGACTTCACAATAGAGCCGAAAATAAGGATAGGTGGTAGAATCTACACTATATCATCACTCAGCGGTGGGCAAAACATAGCCATCAGCCTAGCATACAGGCTCGCCTTAAACGCTACAGTAAGAACATACTCGCCATTCCTGAGGAAAACCGTCCTGATACTAGATGAGCCAACAACAGGCTTCAGCCAGGAGCTTGTTAAAAGGCTTAGTGAGGTACTACGTAAAATAGGGGATCTAGAAGGACAAGTAATAGTCGTAACACATGATGAATTATTGAAAGAAATAGGAGATTGCAAGATAATGCTAGAACGTGATCCCATAAACCATGTCTCTAAGGTACGGGAACAGGAGTGTGATATAGAGGAGTTCAATAAATTCAAGAATCTGGTCGAAGGCCTCTTACGTGGCTCACTACAGGTAGATACCGTGAAAATGGAGAAGATAGAGGTGGAGCCAGCAGGCTTCAAGCCGGAAGTAAGGTTAGGAGCTGGAACTGTTCAGCAAGCCAAGAGAAAAAGCTTGTTTGACTTCCATGATAAACCTAAGTAGTAGTGAAAAATATGGAACAGGAGTGTGGTGAAAAAACCCGTGAAATAATAGAGGAGACAGCGGGTTTCTTCAGGAATATAGGGAGATACAGGAGTACTGGATGGAGGAATAAGTGGATACTGAAGGCTGCAAGAGGCAGAGTACTGGATCTCGGTGCTGGCCCTGGTTTTTACCTATGGGATCTCAAAGCCTATGGAAGAGTGGATAATGTGGTTTTACTGGACCTAATATACGATGCTGAGTGGTTTAAACCAGAGCTGGATGAAGAGACAATAATTGTTAAAGGAGACATGCTCTCACCTCCCTTCAAGGCTTCATCCTTTGACACTGTTCTAATGCTTGCATCACTACATCATATACCTTATAGAGAATGCAGGCTTCTAGTGCTTAGGAATGTTGCTAAGTTGCTGAGATCGGGCGGAATCCTCGTGCTAACGGTTTGGTCCCCCCTC
The DNA here is from genome assembly GCF_049970475.1 of Desulfurococcus sp. Classification (NCBI taxonomy): domain Archaea; kingdom Thermoproteati; phylum Thermoproteota; class Thermoprotei; order Desulfurococcales; family Desulfurococcaceae; genus Desulfurococcus; species Desulfurococcus sp. The sequence goes on along the minus strand of NZ_JBMFMW010000042.1, from coordinate 8,154 downwards.
GAGTTCAAGATACCTCTTGAGAAGCGTGGCGACGGGTTTATGCTTTCATCAAGGGATGGAAAGCGTTTCTACTACTTCTACACCCTTGACGAGCTGTTAAAAGATGTAGGTGAAGCAGGCTTTACGATATTGGAGCGCAGGTATTTCATAGAGAACCCGGGTAAGCCTAGTTTAACAAGGAATATCCTCGTGGTGGCTGAAAAACAAGCTACTTTTCAAGGATGAATGGTTGCGGGAAGAGTTCTTCAAGGTTTTTCACAATTGTCTTCCCTGATTTAACGCTATGCATTATGATTAATGCCTTTGGATTAAACTCTGCTATAACCTGCCTGCATGCTCCGCATGGCGGTATTGGGTTATCCATGTCTGTTACAACAGCTACAGCAACAGGTCTCCTTTCACCAGCTGCAACCATTGCTGAGATGGCTGAACGCTCAGCACATATTGTTAAACCATAGCTTGCGTTCTCAACGTTTACCCCGGTATATATGTTGCCTTTGTCTGTTAAGACGGCTGCAGCAACGTGGATATTACTATAGGGTGCATAGCTATTACTGAGAAATGGCTTTGCCTTATCGATTAAACCCTCTATATTTATATTAACACTCATACTACCTCAATCCCTATAATGTATTCTTCATCATTTATATCCCATGACTGAGTGAAGCCCCTCAATGAGTCTCTTCCATTATAGCCTGGCATGATCTTCAACTCTATGCTCCTAGTTTCATTCATAATATAACTACTCATTTTCTCAACGAGTTGCATTTTGTCGGGTGGGGTCATTATGGTTGTCTTGATTTTTGCATCAAGTTGTAGGTTAAGCATTTTCCTCATCACCTGTATCCTCCTGACGAGATCTCTGGCTATTCCCTCCGCTATCTCCCCCTCACTTAACACTGTGTCAATCGCAACACTGCCCCACTCGGCATCCTCTACACTATACCCCTCGATGTAGTAGGGCGTTATCACTACATCATCCTTTGTTAAAATTATTCTCAACCCGTTTACATCTGCCTCATGCTTACCATTGTTAAGTATGTCAAAGGCTATTCTCTCTTGGTTCTCCTCAATGTATCTCAATACTTGTTTAGTGAGGGACTTATACCTTGGACCAATACTCTTGTATACTGGCTCAACCTTATACCTAACTATTTCACCCATGAGCCTGAGGGGTTCGACTAACACTTCCTTAGAATTCGTGATGGCTTTTACAAGCTCCATGTTTCTAGATACGGCTTCAACTATTTCCTTCCGGTCTGTATACACTATGAGCCTCTTAACTGGCTGACGGAACTTTATACCCTGCTTCATCCTGGCTGCTCCAGCTGTCTCATATATTTTCCTCAATATATCCATCTCCTTCTCTAACCCTTCATCTATTAAGCTTGAATCTGTCTCTGGGAATTCAAGAAGATGTACTGATTGCTTTCCGTAAACAGGCTTCATTAACGCCTGATAAATATACTCGGATATGAATGGGGTGAATGGCGCTAATAGCCTTACAACCCTATCTAACACATAGTATAACACCGCGTAAGCTGCCAGTTTATCACCGGTGTTTTCCTCGACCCATACACGCGGCCTAATCAACCTTATATACCAGTGGCTAAGATCTTCTATAAAGAACTCTCTGATCAGCCTTACGGCTATATATAGCTCATATGAATCCATTAGCTCCGTGACTTTCTTAATAAGCGTGTTTATCCTGCTAAGTATCCACTTATCCTCTATTCTCAAGTACCCGGCAACTTTCTCTAGGCTGTATTCTCCTGGGTTAAACCTGTCCAAGCTCATGTAGGTGTATGCAAATACTGCTACATTCCACAGTATTGAGAGATCCTTTAAGGCGTCCTCCAAGCTCTTCCACGAGAACCTTGCATCCTCCCATATCGTGTTACTAGCCAGCCATAGTCTAAGCGGATCCCTCCCAACCTTGGCGATTGCCTCATCCGTGCCAACATAATTCCCTAGGCTCTTATGCATCTCCCTACCTTTCTCATCCAACATGAAGCCATGGACCAGCACTATCTTATATGGAGACTTGTTAAAGCCTAGAACACCGGCCCTTAACAGGGAGAAAAACCATCCCCTGGTCTGATCGTGTCCCTCTACTATAAAGTCTAGTATTATATCTTCAAGACTCAAGTTTCCTGGATGTCCTTTAGCAGCGTAAAATGCTACACCACTATCAAGCCACACGTCGATAACGTCTGGGACGCGATGCATCTCTAAGCCACAGTAGGGACACTTTAAAACTACTTTATCAATCCATGGTCTATGGAGCTCCTCTGGCTTCTCACCACCATACTCTAGCAGCTCCCTGATGCTCCCGATAACTATTCTATGCTTGTTCGGACATTCCCATATAGGTAGCGGGGTACCCCAATACCTCTGCCTTGAAACCAACCAGTCCTGCAGGTTATCAATCATGGATTCTATCCTGCTCCGAGCCCACTCAGGGATCCATTTAACACCATTCACTTCCTCTCTCAACTTCTCCTTCAGCTTGGATACTTTAATCACCCATTGCCTCGTAGCCCTCATGACAACTGGTGTCTTACACCTCCAGCACACAGGATACTTGTGCACTATGGTTGACGCGTTTACAAGCGCGTTTCTAGCCCTTAGATCCTCTATTATCACGTTATTGGCTTCCCTAGCATGAAGACCCGCATATTTACCCGCCTCACTAGTAAACCTGCCCTCATCATCGATCGGACTTGCAACAAACTCGATATTATTCCTCCTAGCTACAATGAAGTCCTCGAAACCATGACCTGGCGCAGCATGCACTAACCCTGTACCCTCATACATTGTCACGAACTCCGGGGCCGGCAATACTACATGGTATTCCCTCAGCTTCTCCTGTAGAGGCACGATATCGGTGAGTGGATGGCTATATCTTAACCCGACCAACTGATACCCCTTCGCCTCCTCTACGACCTGGTATTCCTTTACACCGGCTTCACGCATCACTGCTTCAAGTCTCTTCTTGGCTAGGATCCATGTTTCTCCGCCAACCACGGCTTTTACATAGTCTTCATCAGGGTGAATCATCACGAAGGTATTGGCTGGGAGAGTCCATGGCGTAGTCGTCCAAATCACCAAGTACTCGTTCTCCTTGCCCTCAACTTTGAACTTCACATATATGCTTGGATCCTCTAGTTCTTGGTATTCTAACTCGTACTCCGCCAGGGTTGTCGAACACCTAGGGCACCAATGCACTACCCTATATTCTTCTTCAAGAAGTCCGGCTTCATGAGCTTTCTTTATGAGCCACCACTCTGCCTCGATATACTTGTCTCTCAGAGTCAGGTATGGATTATCCCAGTCCATGAAGACACCGAGTTCTTTAAACCATTTAGTCATAGCCTTAGCATTGGAGAGGGCAAGCCTCTTACACTCCTCTATGAAGCGTTCGACACCTATCTTTTCCTCGATCTCCTTCTTAACACTTACACCGAGTTTCTGCTCTACTTTTACCTCTATTGGTAGTCCATGGCAATCGTACCCGGGTATGTCATATACTCTAAAACCCTTCATCCTCTTGTATCTTAATACGGCATCCTTAAGCGTCTTATTCCATGCTGTGCCAATATGCGGTATTTCACCTGAGGGATAGGGTGGGCCATCAATGAAATTGAATCTCTTAGTATGAGACTCATTCTCCTTTTTAACGAGCCTGTAAATATTCATGGATTCCCAGAATCCAAGTACTTTTTCCTCGACATCCCGGGGCTTATAACCCCCCTGTAAAAGCCACTCTGTGTTTCCACTCATTAACTACATCCTCGTTAATGCTTGGTTAACTCAGTATCTTGAAAGATACAATCTAACCAAAATAAAAACATAGCTATATAGCTAGCAGTGTTATTGAGAGAAGCAACACTATAGTCAAAGTCAATAACACGTAGCCTAGGAATACGCGTGGATTCAGCCTGTAGATTGTCTTAATATATGAGAGAATAACCTTAACCGTAAGCTTCGAAGACCCCCTTTCACGTTTTTTAAATACTATGGGCTCCTCGCATACTTTTACATCCTGGAGCTCTCCAAGAATCTCAACAAGTACCTTGTAACCGTAGGGCTCCAGAAGCCTCCACCTAGATAAAACACTCCTCTTAGCAGCGAAGAACCCGCTTACGGCATCTCTCACCTTTCTGGTTCCCGGGACTATTAGATGGGCAAGTAGAATTGAGCCCCTTGAAATAATTCTTCTAACGAGTGGAAAACCCTCACTTCTCCCTCCAGGTATATATCTCGAAGCCACGACGATATCGCACTCACCTATCCTCTTGACAAGCATGGGGATGTATCCCGGGGGGTGTTGTAGATCCGCGTCCATGACTACAATTACTTCACCACTGGAATATCTAACCCCGTCATGAATGGCTGAGGATAACCCAAGTCTACCAGGTCTCTTAAGGACTTTGACGTTGAACCTGGATGAAAGCTTTAAAGCTTCCTCGGCTGTGCCATCGGGGCTGTTGTCGTCTATGACAATGATCTCGTATTCGATCCCCTCACCTCTTAGAACACTATCTATTAAAGGAATGAGTATACCTATATTTTTTCTCTCATTGTATGTTGGTAACAATATTGATACCTTCATTAAATAACCCACCATCATTAAGCCGGCATTTTATTCTCTGAATATAAGTGGAACAAAATAAAACTTGTCAAGGGCACTAGCTTGTTTCAGGGGCTTCGTTGAATGTACCCTTTACTGCGTCCTCGATTATCCTGGCAGCTATCTCACTGATCTTCCTTAATTCCTCACCAGATAATTCATTGTACTTTAACCTGCTCACATACACCGTGATCAATGCCTCGGGTATTAACCCGGACTCTCTTGCAAATTCCTCGAGGGACTTAGAGTAGGCTTCTATTACCCTTCCGTCTTTAAGCTCAACCACTTCTATAGTCTTTAATACCTCGGCTCCAGCTGATGGATACACATCTATCTTGTCAAATATTATCTTCAAGTCGTCAGGCCCTATATTCTTATCTCGTAGCCAACTAGATATCTCACCATATATCTCCTCCTCTATGCGTCTCTGCAGTGCATCCCCGAATCTGCCGTATAAATGGCCGGCTTTCCTGAGATCTATCGATATTCGTTTAACCATTTTCCACAGGGGTTTCCTCTTAATGAATAAGCTCTCCAGCGCGTTTCTAGCTAGCTCCTTGTTCTCGCACTCCAGTTTACCAGGGCTCTCCACCAGGAGTTTCTTGAAGAGTGAATACATGTAGTGATCGGTTAAAGCGAGGTAGGCTATCGCATCACCCTTCTCTATAATCCTTGAAAGGATCTCTATTATATCGCTTTTAACACATTGAAGAAGAAGCCCAACAGTCTCGATGAAAGCCTGGTTGACTGGGTGAAGGTATACATTTTTATACATTATCTTCCTCGCGTCAAACAGTCTTGCTATTTCATCAAGCGCTTTCGTAGATATTGCTGGTATTAATGTATTATCTTTCTCAACAATATAGGAGTTCCTTATTATCCAATCATCATTGATCTCCCCAACAGGTACACCAGTGAAATAACTGTCTCTTCGGAGGTAATCCATTATATCACTGGTATACACATAATCCCTTACAACAAGTCTTACAATATTATTCAATCCTTCAACTGTACGAGGATCATAGAAGTCGCTGTCCTTGAGAAGTCCATTGACGTAGAGATCCGTGAATTCCCTCATCCCCTTGGGAGGCTTCAAGCCTTCATCCAGTATGCGTATAAGTAGCTCTGGATCAACCTGTATTCTTTCACGCTCCCTCATCAATGTTTTCTCAATAATGTCCCTTAAGACATCACGGTAGAGCAGATACCCCATTACCTCATGATTCCCTACCCTATACTCCAGGAAGTCCTTCGATTTATACACGTATCTATCGAAAGCATGACTGAATGGTCCATGACCTATGTCATGTAAGAGGCCGAGTAGCCGCGACGCATATATTAACTCCTTTTGATGCGCGGCCAACTCCTTCTTATAGCTACCTGAAATATTTGAGGCTATCGTAGATCTTATGAGGAATGACGTATACTTATAGGATGAATACATGACCCCAAGCGAATGGGAGAACCTTGAATGCGTTGCACCAGGGTAGATCATGTGGGCCACTTGGAGTTGATAGATATATCTAAGTCTCTGCAGGACCCATGAGTCTATGACTTCATCCTCGAATCCCTTCACGTAGTCTATATAGCCATATATAGGGTCACGCACCTGGGCATTGAATGGCATGAACAAGGAGAATAATGACTCGCTCTGATGCACCTCATATGGTGTTGTCAAAGGTGTGTACACCTCTGTCATTTCATACTGATACCCGATCATGTGATCATTTATATGCCCATATTAATGATTACATATTAATAAATTTTTCCATAGTCCCTTGTTTTTCAAGTAGCTTAGAATATGGTGATTCAAGATAGAAGCCCTCTCTACACCGGGGCACACCACCATCAATGGTCTCTCCCGCTCTTCCCTATCCACGCCTTTTCCAGTGTAATATAATGTGGCTTCCTGTATATACAGAAACTCCCCTGGCTCACCCATGAAGCCGCACCAGGGGCATTTTATAGTCTTCATGTTTACACCTGGATTATATTTTTCAAATAAGGGTGTATTATCTCTCTATGAAGTATTAGATGTTAAATAATTGATTAAATAAAGATTATATATGGAAAAATTTATAAACCATTATAGTATATTTTATGAATTCGGTGGTGTAAATGCCTGGGCAAATCCCATTAATAGGCGAACCATTCCCTCAGATGGAAGTAGTGACCACGCATGGCAAGAAGAAGCTCCCCGATGACTATAAGGGTAAGTACCTCGTATTATTCAGCCACCCAGCCGACTTCACACCGGTCTGTACCACTGAGTTCGTGGCATTCACAAAGAGATACGAGGATTTTAAGAAACTGAATGCTGAGCTACTTGGGCTAAGCGTTGACAGCGTCTTCTCCCATATCAAGTGGATTGAGTGGATCCAGGAGAAACTAGGCGTTGAAATACCCTTCCCAATAATAGCTGACCCTAATGGTGAAGTATCGAGGAGGCTCGGGTTCCTTCACGCTCAAAGTGCTACACATACCGTTAGGGCAGTAATCATCATTGATGGAAACGGCATCATAAGGGCTGTAATTTACTATCCACAGGAGACTGGGCGCAACATAGATGAAATACTGAGACTGGTAAAAGCGTTGCAGTTGAACGATAAGTATAAGAGGGCTGTGCCAGCTGGATGGCCTAACAATGAATTAATCGGGGATGGATTAATCGTTCCACCAGCCTCAACGATACAGGAAGCAAAGGAGAGGGTTAAGCAGTATAAGTGCTTCGACTGGTGGCTATGCTACGAGGAAGGAAAGGTACCGCCCGAAGAAGTAAAGGAAGCGCGCTCCTGGCTTGAAAGAGCCGCGAAACCCTAAACCTAAAAGTAATTATTTTTTATTCTGAAATCATTCTAAAATCTTCCTGAGAGACATTGATAACTAACCCTGCTTATGGATGATAACATGATGGAATATAATGTATCTAAGTTAACAAGCAACCTATACCTGTTACGCTTCAAAGATACAAGCACCAAGTATTTTGAAGGGTTATGGGAGATACCTGAGGGGATAATGTATAACTCCTATGTTTACACGAGTAATGAAGGTGCAATAGTATTTGACACCTGGAAGATGGGGCTGGGAAATGAGTTTCTCGAAGCCCTTAGAAACATAGTTGACTTAAGGGATGTTAGGTATATAGTTGTACACCACATGGAGCCGGATCACTCTGGGATACTTAAAACACTAGTTGAAAAGGCGGATCCAATAGTGCTCGGTCACCCATTGGTTAAGAATATGGCTGAATCATTCTACAGCGTCTCAATGAAGTTCAGGCCTGTTAAAGACGGGGAGGAAATAGTGTTCGATGATGAAAAAATAATATTCTATCACACGCCATGGCTCCATTGGCCTGAGACGATAATGTCCTACATAACCAGCTGGAAGATACTGCTCACCTGTGATGCATTCGGCTCCTACGGTGTATTTAAGGAAGTGTGGGCAGATGAACTCAGCGGGGAAGACTATGAGAGATACCTATGGTACGCAAAGAAATACTTCGCCAACGTTATAGGGAT
>NZ_JBMFMW010000041.1:0-9845 GCF_049970475.1 Desulfurococcus sp. | reverse complement strand
GAATTATAACAGGATCAACGATGACTTCAGCGAAACAGATGCCACCATGGAGTATAGTTGTATCAGAGATGCAGACACAGGGTAGAGGAAGACATGGAAAGACATGGATAGGGAATCTCGGAGGATTATGGATCACGTTCAAGATTAATACCACACCCCAGGTAACACAGGTTCTTTCAATAGCGATACCAGTCCTCCTAGTCAGGATGCTAAGAGATAAACTCGGTATAAATGTTGAAATCAAGTGGCCTAACGACATAATATTTGGGGATAAAAAGATCGCTGGGATACTCCTGGAGGGCGAGTACAAGGAGTCAGTAATGGTCACCTATATCGGGATAGGCATAAACGTTAATAATGACCCCCCGCTTGAAGTGGCTGAGAGCATTAAGAACATAGTGGGACACCTGATACCGCGTAACAGGATCCTCTCCTATCTCTCCGGGTGGATTGGCAGGTTGGATAGATTAGCCGGTAGGCCAGATGAGTTGAGGATGGAGTATATGGAGCATCTCTCCACACTAGGTAGAAAAGTCATAGCTATGACAAGCAGTGGTGAAATACAGGGGATCGCAAAGGATGTGACAGAGTATGGAGAGCTGATCATTGAAAACGAATCAGGCAGCCATAGATTATCAAGTGGTGAAATACTTAGGTTAAGGCATGCCGAGTAACCACCTTACCTCCCAGCCACATTAACCCCGTGGATCCATAGGCTTGGGGAGCCAACCCCGTTATTCACAGCTAGGTCTCCTCCAACACCTGCAAGACCGTTGTTCAGCCACTCGTAGATGTTACCAGTGATTACTACTCCTTTAACTGGTTGAATAACCCTACCTTTTTCAACTAGCAATCCATGGCTCACTGTGGCCTTCACGACGCCGTTGACTGGGTTACTCATCCAATACCCGATCATCTCGTAAACCACTAGCGCTCTCCCAGCTTCATTAATGAAGCTGTTTAAATCACCCCTAACCGGCTGAAGTATAAGGTTGGTAACACCCGGTTGCACCGGGCTACCGGGTGAACGCCTGAACCCGTTTCCAGTAGTCTCGGTACTCATCCTAGATGCTGTATAATACGAGTGCAATGGTTGCTTGAACACTCCTTTATCAACCACTATTTTACTATATGTGCCTACACCTTCATCATCGAAACTCCTACTACCTAGTTCCAGGGGTATCAATGGGTCATCTATTATAGATACCTGTTGCGATGCAACCTGCTTACCTGTTTTATCCTTCAATGGGCTCCTTGACTCAAGAATGTTTAAGGCTGAGAAAGCCGGTGCCAACACGGTGGAGATGATTAATCCAGCTGCTTCTGGAGCCAGTATTAAATCGTAGACGCCGCTTTCCACTAATCCTGCATTAGTGAATAACGTTGCCAGCTCACCTGCTTCTTCAGCCTGCTTCAATATATATGATTCGTCGAGTCCGCGTTTAGCTATGAACATTGATTTATCGGATGAGCCGCTAGGTGATTCAGCGCTTAATGTAAGCCACATGCTAATAAATGTGCACTCCGAGCTAGTGTCGACTCCATGCAAGTTTAAAACACGTATCTTCTGGGTACCTAGGTTCAACGAGCCCTCGACGACGATGGCTTTCTCAACATGCTTCTCCATGGCCTTGCTTCTCAAAGTCTCCATGGTGTTTAATAGTAGTTTGAGGGCTTCTTCATCGCTTATATCAGTGATTCTTCTATCGAGGCAAGTAGTACTGCTAGCTCTACGTATTAATGGAGGAAAGCCAGGCCAATATGGGTCCTCAGGGCTCGAGTTAACTATTCCAACTAGTTCACTCACGGCTTTTTCTGGCTCGATGTTTAACGTGGTTAAAGTAATGCCACCGGTTTTCCTTCCAACCGCGCCCCTTAAACCTATATTTGTTATTCTCGAACGCGAGGCCTCCTTAACCATATTGTTTGATACAGTGAATGATAATATATTGGATTCAATGGAGTAAACCTCTACTTCGCTCAACCCTTTCCTAATACCTATCTCCAAGAGCTTCTCGAGCAAGCTTAGCCACCCCCAATAGTGAATCCCCTAACCCTGACATGTGGTCCTCCATCCCCTACCCTAACCATCTGTCCGCTCTTACCGCATCCACCAAACACGCTTGTTTTAACAACCAGGTCTTTTCCCACGGCATCCACGTTCTTCAGTGTCTCAAGTATTATACCACTTAACATGACTCCTTTAACTAGTTTAATAGGCTCACCGTTTTCAACTATGTAGCTTGGACCACTTGTAAACGTGAAGGCACCTGTTAACGGGTTTACCTCACCTCCCATCGCACCCTTACCCCTGATATATAGTCCCCTCCCCATATCCCTAATCATCTCCTCTGGTTCCCAATCCCTGGGCTCCATATAGGTGTTCGTCTGCCTCACCAGTAACGTGTTTCTAAAAGACATTACGCGGGCATTACCAGTAGGAGATGCTCCGAGTCCCCGCGCTGTTGCAAGACTATGGAGAAAGGATGACAACACGCCATTTCTCACCGTATATGTTTTAAGCTTAGGGGTTCCTTCATCATCATAGGGAACGTAGACCCCTCCCTCGACTCTTCCATCATCAATTATTGAGACAAGGGGGCTGGCCACGGTTTCCCCGATTCTACCGCCGAGGACGCTTCCACCGGCTTCAACTATGTCTGCCTCGCTTGCATGCCCAAATGCCTCGTGAAGCATTAGTCCCACAATCTCGTTATCCAGCACAATGTCATATCTACCCGGTTTCACATGCTCTGCCCTCGCTGCATCCACGGCTAGCTTACTGTTCTCAGCAACGTAGTTAAGCCAGTTGAACGACTTAATGAACTCCCACCCAGCTACACCTGACTCGCTTGTCCACAGCATCTCGTATCTACCCTCCACGCTGGCCACTGCCCTTACCCCTACCCCAATCATTCTCCGCGTGAAATCAATGTAGTCTCCCCTACTGGAGACATATATCCTGTGATCCCTCTCATACCCGTATGGAATAATGAGGCTTGAAATACCCTGTACCCCTCTCCCAGCCTTATACATGTCGAATAATAGTTCCACCTTCTCTGAGAGATCCACGTTCTCAGGGTTTAATCCATAGTGACTCACAATCCTATCCCTGTAGACTGGGCGCTCGAGTAATCCCTGTTCCATCCCATGGTGCCCTAGTACCCTGGCCAATTTAATAGCTGACTCCACGGCCTCTCTCATACCTCTCCTACTTAGATCATTGGTTGAGGCATAACCCATCAGTCCTTTTACTAAAACTCTTACACCTATACCACTGGAGTAAGTGGCCGTTGCCTCTCTTAAAACACCATTGTCCACAACCAGGGATTCATAGTAGTAGTCTTGGTAGCGGACATCGATAAAGTCCACGCCGAGCTCCAGCCCGGTTTTCACGATGTAATCTAGGTCTATCATCGGCTCCAAGAGGAACACCTTTATTGGGAGGCTAATTAAAAATAATTGTCTCTGTTAACAAATATATATTTCGTTCCCGGGAACTGGAGGCTGTAACTAGAGATTCATTGACTTGTAACGGGGATGGGCCTGGTGTTCAGGGATCCTCTGGTTAACGAGGTGGATGAGGAGCTTAGATCCAGGTATCCTGAGAGCGGGGTAGCTGTTATATATGAGAGAGTGGAGGAGACACGTGAACCAGAGCCTGGTCCAAGTATAGAGGAATTAGATCTACCCGGCGAAGTAGCCAGGATTCTTCACCGTAGAGGAATTAGGAGACTATATAAATTCCAGTATGAGGCATATCGTCACATTCTAAACAGGGAAAACACTGTGATATCAGCTGGTACAGGTACCGGGAAAACTGAAGCATTTCTGCTCCCTATCTTGAGGGAGATATATTATGTGAGGAAGAGTAATCCAAGAGCTATGATACTATATCCAACGAAGGCCCTTGCAAGGGATCAGCTTAATAGGTTTACTGATTACACTGTGTACCCAATAATAGGCTTCAGCATATATGATGGAGATACACCCAGGAGGCAAAGAGAGAAAATAGGATTGAATCCACCCTCACTCATAATATCGAATCCGGATATGCTACATATAGGGTTAGTGTATAGCTCATATATTAGGGGCTTCGTGGAGAACAGTGAGTTCATGGTTTTCGATGAATTACATGTCTACGAGGGAGTTCTAGGCAGCCACATACATCATCTTGTTGAGAGAATAAAGAGAACCAGCAGGGAGAAACCAGTATTCATAGGTTCATCTGCAACAATTGGTAACCCAAAGGAGTTCGCTGAGGAATTATTTGGTGAGGAAGTCGTTGAGGTGAGGGGTGAGGCGTTCAGAAAGGGCATGGTTACACATGTACTGGTTTCATCAGGCTATTTAAGCAGGTGGAGCGTCGTAGCTTATCTATGCTACATCCTGTCTAGGAGGGGTTTAAAATACATTGTTTTCGTTGATAGCCAGCAACTAGCTGAGTTGCTCACAAGGATTCTTAAGACCAGGTATAACGTAAACATTATGGTTCACCGTGCCGGCCTACCTGCTGATGTAAGAAGGGATATCGAAGTAAAACTGAGAAATGGCTTAATAGATGGAGTTGTAGCAACTTCTACATTAGAGCTTGGTATAGATATAGGAGCATTGGATGCTACTGTAATGGCTATGCCTCCCCCCTCATACTCGAAGTACCTACAGAGAGCTGGTAGAGCTGGTAGACGAAGGAAAGGCTATGTTTTCACAGTGCTAGGGGACGACCCGATAGATGTATACTATGCTAGATCCCCGGAACGGTTTTTCACGCAGTCAATTCCACCGTCCGTTATAGAGCCCTCGAATGAGGAAGTAGCTAAGACGCATCTAGTAGCATATCTTCTCCAGTCATGGAGAGCCAGGATCGATAGCATACCTGGTGAATGGAGAAATATTATAGATGAGTTAGTGGCTGAGGGGATCGTGAAGAAGACTGGAGAGTATATAAGACCTATACCTGTCTCTGCTAGGAGGCTCCTAAGTACACAGGGTGGTTTAAGAGGGATGGGCCCTATTGTGGAGATAGTTGATTCTAGTAGTGGAGATACGTTGGCCACGAGGGAGTTACCTGTGGCACTCCTGGAATTATATCCCGGCGCCATCTACCTGTACATGGGGGAACCATATATTGTTGAGTCGTTGAACCTAGTGGAAAAGAAAGCACTTGTTAAGACACCGGGGGAAAATATAACGGTATATACCAGGCCATTATATACTGTTGACGTCGTTAACTACGATGTATTAATGGAGAGAAAGAGTAGCAGAGGAATAATGGCGTCTTATGCCAAAGTAGTATTAGAGCTAAGCGTGAACGGGGTAGTCGTCAAAGACATGTATACTGGTGAAACAAGATTCACAATGGATCTTGAAAAACCCATTAAATATCAGTATTCAACCAGGGCGCTTCTATTAAAATACCCTGCATATGAGGAGCTAGGGATAAAGGGTTGTGCAGAAGCATTTCACGCAATAGAGCATGCATTAATTTCAGCGGCGAGAGTGACATGCGGCTCCGGTTTAACAGATTTAGGCGGTATAAGCTATCCTAGTGGCGATATAGTAATATATGACTCAGCTATAGGTGGCAGCGGCTTATCTAAGCTACTCTATAAGAGACTGGAAGAAACAGAGGATGTAGCATTAGAAATCATGGGCAAGTGTGACTGCTATGATGGATGCCCAAGATGCATCTATAGTCCATACTGTGGTAATAACAACCAGGTACTCTCACGGAGGAAAGCAATATACGTACTCAGTAAAATTAGAGAAGGCAAGGCTCAAGCAGTAGCACACCCCCTTGAGTTGCGTGGGGGAAAGCCATTGGTTTAAGTAATTTAGCTCCCTAAAGCATTGATATAGGTAGTGATGAGGGTCCCGAATAAAGAGCCGTGCGGCTGTGAAGAGACTACAGGTGCTGAGTACTTTTTCAGAGGTAATTATGATACATCATTTACTTGCAGTGTTTTTAAGAAATGAAGATGTTAAATGTGTAGGAACAGTAAGAAGTAGATAATATCATTCACCGCTAATATAATACTATACTTAAACGAGTAAACGGGGAGTACAGGGTATTTTGCAGGAGTGTTAAGCTTGTAGAAGCAGTACTCCTCGATAAAGCCCCCTATTTCAAGCAGGCTTGCTACAGCTGGTGGTATCCTATTCAATGTTTTCTCTTTTTTAACGTATCCTATAGCTAGGCTTTCAGTAAATGATTTGAGCCCGTAGGGCATAAGCCTCCAGATCAATAATGGTATATTACCGACTCTTCTCGCACCAAGCTTGATAAGTAGTGATGAGATTTCCAGTGGTGAGACAATCATGAATGCAAAAGCCACTATCACAGAGAGGGCAAGTGTTTTAACAGCGATTAATGGTATCAGTGAAGCATCTACTGGGGCGAACCCTATGATTGATGCTATCAGGGCTGTAAGAGACATATACAGTGAGATTACTGATGAAAGAGCTAGGATAGATATAGCCCATTCATATCCCGGCGATATGAGTCCCAGGATTAATGAGAGCACAGCCATTCCAGTTAATGATCTTAGATTGTTCTCCAATAATATAAACACGGTCAAAGATAAGTGAAGCATCTTGACGACCCAGTGGGCTTGCCTAAATCCTGTATCACCCTTAAGAAAGAGTATTTTATAAACAATAGAGACAAGCCAGCTAATAAACCCCATAGTCTCAACCCACTCTAAACTCGTAGTCAAGGAGCTTGATTACCCTCTCATCATGTGTAGCTACTACAACTGTTCTCCCCTCGTTGACTAGCTCTAATAGTACCTCAAGCACCCTTGATGCATTGGCTTGGTCAAGTCCTCCAGTTGGCTCGTCAATCAAGTATATATCGAAACCTCCTAGATACGCTGAAGCCAGTGCCAGCCTCCTCCTCTCCCCTGAGCTAAGTCTTGCCAGTGGGGTGTCTAGTATCCTAGAGATATCGAATATCTCAGCGGTTTCAAATACCTTCTCTTCTCTACCATTAGCCATGTAGAGCAGCTCCTCACGTGGAGTAGGCTTGGTGAAATATAGTAGGGGGTTTTCAGGTATGTATACTGGGGTACCGAGTCTATTAATAAATCCTTTGGTAGGTTTCAGTATCCCGGCTATGAGTTTTAGGAGCGTTGATTTTCCGGCGCCATTCCTCCCGGTTAAACCAGTGATCAATGACTTCTTAACCTGGAGTGATAAGCCTCTGAATAATGGTTTTTCACCAGGGTACTTAAACCAGATGTTTTCTATGTCCACGGCTACCTCATCGTTAACAATTCTCATAGTTTTACTTGGCTGATAGGATTGCTGGAGCACCGCGGTATCCCATTCACCATAATATTTAGCAACCCCATTCTCTAAAACCAGCAGCTTTCCCGCTAATTCCCTCCAGAATAATGGATCATGGTCTATAATGATTATGGAGGCTCCATTATCCCTTGCATCCCTAACCACATCTGCCACTATTCTCCTAGCCTCTCTATCCAGGTATACTAGTGGTTCATCCAGGATCAATACACTGGATTTCTTAGCTAGGGCCTCAGCCCATAGAAGCCTCTGAGTTTCACCAGCGCTTAGATTTATCGTTAATGAATCAATCTTACCTGCGAGCCCGAGTTTTTCAAGGAATACACTGTTACACTTTAATCCAAGCTGAGAGAGTATAAAGCAGTGTTCTGCATACACAGTGTAACCTACTAGCGCGTACCAGGGTTCCTGTGGTATGTATGTTACCAGCTCATATATTTTCTCAAACGGTATCTCTAGAAGTGGGTAACCATTAATTAGTATTGAGCCCTTGAATAAGCCGCCGCTTCTACCCAGTAACCCAGTCAATGCTTTTGCTAGCGTTGTCTTCCCGCTTCCCGATGGCCCGGTTACAACTAATACTTCCCCATTGGAGACATTGATATCTATTCCCCTAATGATGAATCCATCTATATAGCCGGCTACCTCTATATGTGCCTCAATCATTTCCAGCTCACTCAATATTTAGGAAGCGTTAATTAGGCGAGGTGTTAATTAATACCTTACTTTAAATACCCGGCTCTTCTAAGCCATGAGACAACCGGCAGTGCCACCACTATACCTGTAATAGCCTGCCCTATATTCACAGGTATCTCAATAACGGCGTCTATAGGTGGCCTACCCGTGTAGGGGTTCGAGATAAAGTATTCGTATATGAAGTAGCCCGTGACCATTATCATGCCTCCAGTTAATAGGGCCAGTGCTTCACCCATACTACTATACTTCATTAATAATGAGTAGATTAACGTGAAACCCAGGAGCATGCCTATGAGTAGCCAGATATACCATGGTATATTTACCTCGAAGCCTGTTAGGCCGACCTGCACGATGCCCGAGTACTTCACTAACGCGAACCCTGTGAACACGGAGGCGTACACTGCGCCCAGTAACCCACCAATGATTTTCTGGTGTCTCGACCTGAGTAATCTGGCAAGATACCCTGCTACCAGCCCCTCCAACAGCTTTATCATCAGTGTGCCCGGCGCGAAAATCTGGTAGCCAGTGGTTAGATCAGCTAATGCGGCACCTACTCCCCCAGCTATCCCGGCAACTATGGGTCCCGATGTGAGGGCCGCTACATATATCATGGATTCGCCCAGGTTGAAATACCCGCCTGTGGCAGGCTGGTATATTTGAAGCACTATTGTTGCAGCGTAAACGAGTACGGTGAAGACCACTGTTTCAACTATAAGCCTGGTCTTCAATTACATCACCGTTACACGGGTATTTTATTGAACCTATTTAAGAGTTCGTGAACGTTCAATACATCTTCCCGGTTAGATGGACTGATAAATGTTATCCCCGATCTCCACGACTATGTTATCAATGCCCTCTATGGGTATGTAGTTCAACCCTTTCTTCACTATATATCCCACAAGTCTTGACACAGTCCTGGACACCTCCCCGCTCTCCAATGCTTCCTCGAGGCTAAACCATTTAACGTCTACGGCATCACTGCCAGGCCTAGCCTCACTCTTGACGCTTTCAGGATTGAATAATACATCCACTATGATATAATGGTATTTCACTCTTCTCGAGTTGTCTAGCACAATATTGTTTAAAATCCAGATTACTCCAACGGGCTCAGCATCAAGCCCTGTTTCCTCCTTCAGCTCTCTTCTAGCGGCATCACTTATTTTCTCACCGGGCTCTACAATCCCACCTGGCAGGCTCCATTTACCTCTAGCAGGCGGGCTACCTCTTTTAACCAGGAGTATCCTGTTATCCCTGATTAAGACTGCTCCTACAGCCCCTATAGCGAAACCCGGGTATTCTCTCCGCATCTTTTACGCCATGTCTCAATAATTGTCATGGAATTTATTTTTAATAATTGTTCGAAGTATTAAACATTACTCTATGGTGTGATCTAACCAGGTGGTTTACATGGAGGATAAGCCACGAGTTTTAATAATTAATGCTTCGCCGCGTAAATATGGGTCTTCAATGCAGTTATCCGTGGTGGCTTCGAAAGGAGTGATAGATGCTGGAGGTATACCAGAGATAATCAGCCTATACGACTACAAGATAAAGCCCTGCATAGGATGTGTGTCGGATGGTAATAAATACTGTAGGTTTCCCTGTGTAATTAAGGATGACGACTTCAACTCGCTGGCAGAGAAGCTCCTGAACTCCCATGGATTCATAATATCTACGCCAGTATATTGGTATGCCCCAAGCGGCGTCCTAAAAAACTTTATTGATAGGTTGACAAGTATGGAGCACATGATATTCCACAAGGGTAGAAGCCTGTTGGAGGGTAAGGTCGCAGGGTTCATTGCCACAGGTCTCGACAGCGGAGTAATGATGGCTATATCATATCT
>NZ_JBMFMW010000040.1:0-9855 GCF_049970475.1 Desulfurococcus sp. | reverse complement strand
AGAGCGGCGGGCTTTTAACCCGTAGGTCCCGGGTTCAAATCCCGGCGGGCCCGCATTACCCGCCTTAAACCGGTGAACCATCTTTTTCCTTTCATCTCCTATCTAACTTGGACGGTGGGATCAATGAGCCATATTTATCCAGTGCCTGCTTAAGCCTTCTCTTATGCTCTAATAATGTGTCGAAGAATAACCTGGGTGTTTCAGGTGTTTTCTCATAATATATCCTATATATTCTCTCCGCTTTCTCGAGGTGCTTACCCACCCTTATCGTGAAGAGTTTCTCATATAGCTCCACGGGAAACTCCTTATTGAGCTCCCTCCTGAATAATTCAGCCAGGTCATCATACAACGGTATAAAGCCTGTAGGAGTCTCCAATGCATCCACGTCATTGTTTGCCCTGAGCTCCATCCATTTTAACCATACTCTTTTATCCACTTTCTCAGTCAGGTACCTTCCTTTATCATCCCTGAGGAAGTAGTTGACACCATATATCCTCGGCTCTCTGGTTAATTCCTCGCCGAATTTAAAGTGTAGGTTTATGAAGTCCCCTGGTGATATTGAGAGGAAGTCCAGTATAGCAAATGGATTGAACTCTCTTTCGCCGGCCTTGCCGAGCACAGCCGTGGTTCTCTCGGATTCCAGTGATGCAGCCTTTGTGACTATTCCATGAACCCAGTTAAACGCCTCCTCCACAGGCACCCATGTATCTGAGTCTCTTCCGCCAAAGATCATACCGTGAACCGGTACACCCATAGGGTCATTTATCCTGGGGTCCACCTTACTCAGGTAGAATATACTGGTTGTGAACCTGGCGTTTGGATGAGATGGTGGTACAGGCTTACCCTTTTCATCCAGTTTACCCGGCCACCATTCGCCGGCATAGTTTATTCCCTTCCTGGGCTCACTAGTCTTACCATTCCACCATACTTCACCGTCTTCTGTTAGAAGGACATTTGTAAATATGACCTCTGTATCCCTAGATGTAAGTATACTATATATCTCGGGGTCATCCACGGGGTTGACTCCATCAATTATTCCAAACATGCCTACTTCAGGGTTCACTCCCCTTGCCTCACCATTAACGTTTCTTATTATTGCTAAATCATCCCCGACCACGGTATCAGCTATTAATGCTGTAGAGGTCTTACCGCATCCAGCTGGGAATGCGCCCGTGAAATATGATACTCTATCACCCGGCCCCTTGACTCCAACTATGAACATATGCTCGCAGAGCCATCCCTCCCTGTACCCCTGGTAGACGCAGAGCCTTAATGAGAGCTTCTTTAATCCCACTGTGTTTCCAGCATACTGGGTGTTAACGCTGTATGTCATATTCTCCAACAGATCCACGTAGATCCTTCTCTTCGACACATTCTTACTCCATCCATACTCGTTTAATTCTCCTGTACTATGGAGGAACCTCATGTATCTTAGTGACTCGCCTTTCTCAACAAATACATCGTAGCATACCCTGTAGAGTATATTCTCACTATGCATGACATACGCTGAATCAGTCACCTGAACACCGTAGAGTGTGAACGATGAATCTTTTGGACCGAAGCAGTAGAACCCTATATACATCTCCTTACCCTTCATTATACCCTTATATATCTCCCTAAGTTCCCTCAAGCCCTCCTCTCTATCCCTGGTATTAATCATCGAGATAGATGTACCACCCACAGTGAGAATCCTAGTATTCTCCCTATCCCTTGCTAAATCAAACACGCCATCGAAGTGAACCGTGTGGAGCGGATTGTATTTACTGGGTATCTCCTCTCCTTTCTCAATAGCCCGTCTCCTAATATACTCTAGATCCTCCTTTGTACCAGTGTTAACGAATATGGAGCTGGGCTCGAGAAGCTCCGCAACCTCTGTAATCCATTCAATGAGTTTTCTATTATTTATCCTCGAGATTCTCTCAATGGATTCTCTGCTAGCATATCTGGAGAGACGGGTAAGCATATCATTCATGTAAGTATCCATATATGTTCCCCGTATCATAATATATTTACAAAACTAATAAAACATCTGACCTCATCCCTGTCCTAAAGGGCGAGGCTTTCGGTTGTAACCCGTGTTCCCCTGGACTAGGAGATGAATAGTTTCGAGAGAGAGGACGCTATCTTATCAGCTATTCTAAGGGGCTCTGGCTCAGGGCTATATATACATACATGCCTTAAGACTCTTACTACCCTACCTAGATCTATTCCCACAGCCATTACCTGTATTATTCTCCACTCCGTCTCAATTGGGATAAGACTCTCATAATAATTCCTCACCACCCTAAACCTTTCCTCCCCATCTGGGAAATGCTTTAGCAATGCTGACCTAACCCTCTCAAGGTTTAAGGGATATAGTTGAACCGCTACAACGGGCTTCCCTGTTTCGCTGTGAAGTAGAAAGGGATCTACGACATCGAACCCTGCATAAGTTACGCCGTCAAGCATTATGAGTTCACCGTTTAGAAGCCCCGACATCTCCACTATCCTCTTATATGTTTCTCCACCGTCGACAAGTACTCTTGAAACAGCTATATCGAGAACTCTGAAACCACTGGTTTTAACCCCTACTATAAAGGTGTCTCCCCTCCCGCCCTTGAATTCGGGAGGGAAAAACCCGTCGTCATAGGCCTCTATGATACAACAGTGTTTAGTCATTATGAAACACTTGAGGGCTATGCTTCAACATCCTTTAATGCATCCTTAATGACTGGGAGCATATCCTTTCTTATCTTTATTATCCTCGTGATACCATATTTGCCTCTATTAACCACCTCTGAGATAATCAGTCCCATCATATCTAGTTGTGAAATAATCTCACTGATCCTGCGCAGAGAGAGCGGCTCGTATTTAAGGTTCCTCATTATATTGGAGTATGCTGTATATACTTCCCCGGTTGTCGTGGATTCCTTGGCCTCAACAAGCTCCACTATCTTCTTCAACACGAGCTTCTGGTGAAGAGGTAGCGTGACGACGCTCTGATATATCCTGCCCTCCTCGATCTCAAGGGTGGCTTTCTTCACATGCTCTATTGTAACCCTCTCAGCACCTTCTCTTTCAGCTATTTCACCGGACACTCTGAGTAAATCCAGCGCTCTCCTGGCATCTCCGTGTTCTCTCGCAGCCAGGGCTGAACAGTATGATATCACACCATCCTCTATTACGCCCTGATTGAACGCTAGTTCAGCCCTCTGCTTCAATATGGTGAATAATTGCTCGGCATTATATGGCGGGAAAACCATCTCTATCTCCCCCATACTAGACCTAACCCTTGGATCAAGGTTCTCGACGAAGTTGACGTCGTTTGTTATACCGATCAAGACTATCTTAGCCTTGCTTAATTCCTCATTGGCTCTCACAAGCTTGTATATTAGATCATCTCCTTCACGCTTAACATAGTAATCCACCTCGTCTAAGACGATTATGTGGAGGCCTCCCCAGCTATCCAACGCATTAATATATCTTCTATATACTTCACTTATCGCTAGCCCGGTGTGGGGCACCCTTAACCCGATGCTTTGAGCTATACTAGCTATCACCCTATAGGTTGTGTCAAGCTTCCTCGTGTTAACATAAGCGTAGTCAAGCCTCTTATTCAATGATGATGCCTTCTCCTTGAGCTTGGATACGACATACTTCACCACAACGGTTTTACCAGTACCTGTTAAACCATAGATTAGGACATTACTGGGCCTCATACCCTGTGCAGAAACAAGAAGATGCTCTGCAAGCCTCCTGATCTCGTTTTCTCTATGGGGCAGAGTATCAGGTATGTAGTCTGGGTGGAGGACCTCTCTGTTCCTAAATATCCTTGATGCAAATCCTCGCTTCCTAATGAGCTCGTCGATGATATCAGCCAAGATACACACCCATAAGCTTTGATACGGTTAAACACTATAGCTATAAATAATACTAGACATCCCATATCTCCCTTCAAATATTTATTTTTTCCCTGAGAGCAACTGCCTAGGAAAATCTTAAAACCCCTTGAATCATTAATCTAAAAGCGGTGGGCCGGTAGCTCAGCCTGGAAGAGCGCTCGGTTGGCATCCGAGAGGTCCCGGGTTCAAGTCCCGGCCGGTCCACTTTTTTCCCAATAGTGGAAAAAATGAGTTGATATAATGGGCATTATCTTTAAAAATCGTTTAACGATTTCTAGAAATAGGTTTAGAAAAAAGTATAGAACATATATAGCTTTGGGTGTTTACTTATGAATAAGAAAATCAATATCCTGGAACACGAGTTAGTACCGAAGCATGAAACCCTAACACCAGAAGAGGCATATGAGGTATTGAAAAAGCTGGGCGTGGAGCCGTGGCAACTCCCGTGGATATCGATCAACGATCCAGTAATTAAAGCTATTGGTGCAAGGCCAGGCGATATTGTTAGAATAATAAGGAAGAGCCCTACAGCCGGAGAGTTCGTTACCTATAGGTATGTGATAGTTGATGTCACGAGGTGAATCCCTGATTGAATATTAGTAGTCAGGAAACACTGTCACCAGATGATTTATGGATTGTAATGAGAAAGTATTTCGAGGAAAAGGGGCTTGTTAGACAGCACCTGGATAGTTACGAGAGGTTTATAAAGGAGATCCTTCCATCCATCCTCGAGGAGTTCAAAGAAATAATAATAACGAATAAAATAAAACTCGTCATCGAGAAATACAGGATAGATTCTCCTAAATGGACCAGTGTAGAAGGGATAGAGGAGTCTAAAACCCCTATGGAGTGCCGCCTGAGGAATTTAACCTATGCTACCCCGATATATGTATCAGTAAGGATAGAGGATGAAAGCGGCTACACTAGGGAGCAGGAACTGAAGCTAATGGATCTACCCGTAATGTTGAAATCGAGCATCGACCCATTAAGTAAGCTAACACCACAGGAGCTTATCGAAAATGGAGAGGATCCCAGGGACCCAGGTGGCTACTTCATAATTAATGGAAGCGAGAAAGTTATAGTGGCCCAGGAGGATCTGGCAAGCAACAATATCATCGTCGATGTCATGCAGGAGGGAAGCAGCGTAACACATGTAGCTAAGGTAACCAGTGTGTCAAGAGGACGGAGGAGTCAACTAATTATTGAAAGGAGAAAGGATGGAGTCTTCTACGCTAGTTTCCAAGGACATAAGTTCCCAGCCCTTATACTGATGATCGCCCTGGGACTCGCCAGTGAGGCGGAAATACTATATTCCACTAGCCTGAAGCCGGAGATACAAACCTATCTACTCCCCTCCATACTCCAGGTACAGGAAATACTCCCCAAGCTGGAAATACCAGAGGGCGCTAGTGAGGAGGAGGTAAGGAGGCTCAAGGAGGAATACAGGAGGAAGGTTATAGAGGAGGCACTAGACTTCATTGCCTCGAAATTCATCATTGGGAGACCCAGGGAAGAGAGAATACTGAGAGCGGAGAGGCTCCTTGATGAAAGGCTTCTACCACATATAGGCATCGACTCTTCTCCTGAAACAAGGCTTAAGAAAGCCGTCTTCATAGGACAGATGATATCAAGGATAATAGAGCTGCAGCTAGATTATAGGGAGCCAGATGATAAAGACCATTATAGAAACAAGAGGCTGAAACTCGCCGGCGACATGCTTGCAGTGCTCCTAAGAGCTGCAATGATGGGTTTCGCTAGAGAGATAAAGGAAGGGATAGAAAAACAACTCGCTAAAACCAAGAAAATAGATTTAAAAATGGTGTTCAAGCCAAGCATAATAACGGATAGAATCCAACATGCGATGGCCACTGGAAACTGGCCCGGCGGCAGGACAGGTGTGAGCCAGCTACTTGATAGAACCAACATGCTGAGTACATTGAGCCACTTAAGGAGAGTTGTCTCCCCACTGGCAAGAGGGCAACCACATTTCGAGGCAAGAGAGCTACATGGAACGCAATGGGGTAGAATGTGCCCGTTTGAAACACCAGAGGGAGCTAACATAGGACTTGTTAAAAACCTGGCATTGATGACTAATGTTAGTGTCGGAATAGATGACAAGGAGATTGAAGCACTACTATACAGGATTGGTGTAGTACCTATCGTCTCAACGCGTACTATAGACGGGAAGATCCATAAGGGTCTCATAGATATGATTAGTGAGGATGTCTCTAAAGCCAGTGAAATAAGCGAGAAATACTCCGGATGGTGCAAGGTATTCCTGAATGGTAAACTAATAGGTTACCATAAGGATGGAGAGGAATTAGCAAGGACCATTAGATCGCTGAGGAGAAGCGGGAAAATAAGCAGCGAAGTCAATGTAGCTTACATAGGCAATAAATATATCAAGGAAGTAGTGGTAAACACTGATTCTGGAAGGATACGGAGACCATTAATAGTTATTGAAAACGGAGTACCCAAGCTGACAAGAGAGCATGTTAAATTACTCAGTGAAGGAAAACTAACCTTCGAAGACCTCGTCAAGCAAGGTATAGTAGAGTACCTGGATCCAGATGAAGAGGAAAACGCCTATATAGCGCTGCAACCCAGTGATGTCACGGCTGAACATACACACCTGGAAATATGGATACCCGCGATACTTGGAATAACCGCCTCGATTATACCATACCCAGAGCACAACCAGAGTCCTAGAAACATGTATCAGTCGGCAATGGCTAAGCAAAGCCTTGGATTATACGCGGCGAACTTCCAGAGAAGAATGGATACAAGAGGACACTTCCTACACTATCCCCAGAGACCACTGGTAGAGACACGAATGATGAATGTGATAGGCTATAATGAGAGGCCAGCTGGGCAAAACATGGTTGTCGCTGTCTTAACGTACACCGGATACAACATGGAGGATGCATTGATAATGAATAGGAGTAGTGTTGAAAGGGGATTAGCAAGGTCCACGTTCTTCAGGCTATACACGACCGTTGAGTACAAGTATCCTGGAGGAATACAGGATGAGATAACTATTCCATCAACCAATGTAAGGGGATATAGGGGGCAGAAGGCGTATGAGAAACTAGAGGAAGACGGGATCGTGGCCCCTGAAACACAGGTGTCAGGCGGGGATGTATTAATAGGTAAGGTCAGCCCTCCTAGATTCCTCAGTACCCAGGAATACGAAGCAGGGGGACTCACACGTCAGGATACAAGTATAGTCATGAGGCATGAGGAAAAAGGTATAGTTGACACCGTTTTAATCACAATGGATAGCGAGGGGAATAAGCTAATAAAGGTTAGGGTAAGGGATCTCAGGATACCGGAGCTAGGAGATAAGTTTGCATCCAGGCACGGGCAGAAAGGAGTACTCGGCTTGCTGCTACCACAATACGATATGCCTTTCACGGAGGAAGGCATAACGCCGGACCTGATAATTAATCCACATGCATTCCCAAGCAGAATGACCGTAGCCCAGTTGATGGAGAGCATAGCTGGGAAAGCAGCAGCCCTCGAGGGACGCATCATTGATGGAACCCCCTTCTATAAGACCCCTATAGAAGACCTCCAGATAATACTGAGGAGACATGGTTATCCGTATACAGGCGAGGAGGCAATGTACGATGGTCGCACAGGGGAGCTAATCAAGACACCGGTGTTTATAGGTATAGTATATTATCAGAAACTACACCACATGGCAAGCGATAAAATACATGCCAGAGCCAGGGGGCCAGTCCAAATACTAACCAGGCAACCCACTGAAGGCCGTTCAAGGGCCGGTGGATTAAGATGGGGTGAGATGGAGGTTGACTGCCTTATTGGGCACGGTTCTGCATTGTTACTCAAGGAGGCTATGACGGATAGAAGTGACTCAACTATAATTTATGTATGCGAGCTATGCGGCTCGATGGGTTGGTATGATAGAAACAAAGGTAAATTCGTGTGCCCAATACATAAGGAGAAAGGAGTATTGAAACCCGTTGAGGTCTCATACGCGTTTAAACTACTGCTTCAGGAGTTAATGAGCATGGGCATAAGGCCTCGTCTACTAATTGAGGACATTACAAGGGGTGGTGGTAAGTGAGCTCAAAGATAGTTACCAATAGGATATCACGTATAAAATTCGGGATACTCTCGCCAGACGAGATAAGGAAGATGAGTGTTACCCAGATTTTCTCCTCCGAGGTATATGATAACGATGGCTCCCCTATAGATGGCGGCGTAATGGATAGGAGACTAGGAGCTATCGAGCCCGGTGAAACATGTCCAATCTGCGGTAATACAAGGGATTCATGCCCAGGTCACTTCGGACATATAGAGCTAGCTAAACCCGTTATACACGCTGGATTTGCAAAGCAGATACTTATATATTTGAAGGCGACATGTAGAAACTGCGGGAGACTCAAGATACCGGAGGAGGAGAAGGGCGAGTACTTGAGGTTGTTAAGCGATCTCCAGGAACTCGGAGCGCCCTACTTAATTAAGAGGTTCCACGAATACATTAGGCGGAGGGCGAGCACAGCGGATACATGTCCACATTGCGGTGCCAAGCAGTACAAGGTAAAGTTGGAGAAGCCCCACACATTCTATGAACAAACCGAGAGAGGGCTCTTAAAGCTAACACCAAGCGAGGTGCGTGGAAGACTCGAGAAGATACCGAATGACGATGTGAAACTACTTGGCGGAGACCCGAATGATACCAGACCCGAATGGATGGTTCTAACAGTACTACCAGTACCCCCTAGAAGCGTGAGACCATCAGTACTCTTAGAGACAGGCATAAGAAGCGAGGACGACTTAACACATAAGCTTGTTGACATAGTAAGGATAAATAACAGGCTCAGGGAGCATGTTGAGGGGGGAGCACCAAGCGCGATCATAGAGGATGAATGGGAACTACTTCAATACCATATAACCACGTACTTTGACAACGAGGCCCCAGGATTACCGGTTGCTAAGCATAGAAGTGGAAAGACATTGAAGGGTATAGCACAGAGGCTGAAGGGCAAGGAGGGAAGGTTCAGGAATAACTTAAGAGGTAAGAGAGTAGATTTCTCGGCTAGAACCGTTATAAGTCCCGATCCAAGCCTAAGCATAAACGAGGTCGGCGTTCCCGAGGACGTTGCCAAGATACTCACAATACCGGAGAGGGTGACGCCGTGGAACATCGAGGAAATGCGTAAGCTGGTGTTGAATGGACCAGAGAAATGGCCTGGAGCAAACTACATAGTGAGACCGGATGGGAGGAAAATAAGCCTGAAATTCGTGGATAGGAAGGCAGCTGCTGAATCACTGGAGTCGGGCTTCATAGTAGAGAGGCATTTAATGGATGGAGATATAGTATTGTTCAATAGGCAGCCATCATTACATAGGATATCTGTTATGGCTCATGTTGTAAGGGTCTTACCATATAAGACGTTCAGGCTGAACCTACTCGTATGCCCACCATACAATGCCGATTTCGATGGAGATGAGATGAACCTACATGTACCTCAAAGCGAGGAGGCCAGGGCTGAGGCAAGGCTACTAATGTTGGTTGAGAGACATATTCTCACACCACGTTACGGAGGCCCTATAATAGGTGGTCTACAAGACTATATAAGTGGAGCATATATCCTCACCAGCAAGACCACACTGCTGGATAAAGACGATGTAGTAGACCTACTCTCTTCGACAGGTTATAAGGGCGAGTTACCTGAGCCTGCAATCTTAAAGCCCCGCGCTCTCTGGACCGGTAAACAGCTTGTCTCCTTATTCCTCCCAAAGGACTTCAACTACAAGAGGAACTCGAAGATCGGGAGCGCTGCAGCATTAAGGTGTATTGATGAGGATTGCCCCCACGACAGCCTCGTAATAATCAGGAACGGCGTACTACTTGAGGGCGTACTGGATAAGGCGAGTATTGGGAGGGAGGAGCCAGAGAGTCTAGTTCACTGGCTTATAAAGGAGTATGGTGAAGACTACGGGA
>NZ_JBMFMW010000039.1:0-9915 GCF_049970475.1 Desulfurococcus sp. | reverse complement strand
AAAGATGCATCCCCGAATAGATGGAGGGAACCAATGAACCCCCTAAAGGGAACCCTCGCCCTTTGGGGTGGGGGAGGTCAGTCCCCGTCCTTCCCCAGGCATTTTTTCAAGTGCTCTGCCAGCTCTAAGTCGTCCTTTAACATATAGTCAAGGTATGATGCGATATAAGTGTATAGATCCGTGAGCAACTTGACAAACTGAGATGCATGAGTAGTGGAGGCCAGTTTATCCATAAGCATCTTGAACTCTAAGTGTCTCTTTACATGGGACTCCTTCTTTCTTTTATCATACATACATTTATCCTGGAGTTCCTCCTCGAGTTCGAAATGTGCGATGGAGGCGTTGTATGCTTCTCTGAAGGCTTCCTGTATCTTGCCTAATTCCCCATCTAGTATATACTTGATCACAATATTGAACTTCTCAAACATATTCCTGTGTGCAGTGTCAAGAGGTTCTACTCCCATATTGTATTTCTCAGCCCACCTCACAAACGGCGATTTAACCCTGTACATATCTAGTTTCCTCACATTGCTGGAGTATAGGAGGCCTTTAATAAGCTCTGGGTTAACAGGGATTTCTCCTCCATCTGGGCGATGGCACTCAGCGTTAAGAATTCTATCGCCGCTCATGAGAAGCATGCATGAAGTGCCTTCCTGATTAGTGATGTAGGCCATATAATATTCATTCTCAGATGCATACCTGCCTACAACCTCTAGTAATATTTTCCCTCCTCCTTCCAGCATTACTGACTCGATAATCTCTACCTCTAATATGTTCAATAGTTTACTCAGCGGTATCAGCTTCTGTAGGTTCTCTATGTCTTCTCTTATAACTATACTCTTCATTAATGGTCACCTTGATCATCATTTACAACTATCTAGCTATTATTTATTTCCTTGGAAATAAATATATATTATTTTTCCCGGATTTTGATAGGCCACGGGATGCTGTTTTCCTCAGCAACACGTAATTTCCTATAGGATGCTGTGAAAGCCAGTAT
Organism: Desulfurococcus sp.; assembly: GCF_049970475.1. Lineage (NCBI taxonomy): Archaea > Thermoproteati > Thermoproteota > Thermoprotei > Desulfurococcales > Desulfurococcaceae > Desulfurococcus > Desulfurococcus sp. The sequence continues at coordinate 8,915 of NZ_JBMFMW010000039.1, read as the reverse complement.
TGCTGGGTACACTGTGAGAGAGACCAGTACAGGGGGTTAACCGTATACTCCATGGAGTATAGTTTAACACGAGTCCTATTAATGGAACTAGTGCTAGTGATAAACCCCAATACTTAATGCGAGCCTCTCTAAGGATGAATATGCCCAGCCCCTTCTAGGTAAGGCACTCGACGCCTTATCAGTGTATAATATAGGTATTTCTTCAGGCAGTAACATAGGCATGGGGTATGTTGAAGTAATTGAGTTGCCGAGTAGGTTCCATTGATGGCAGATCCGCCTAATTAATCAAGGCTATAATATTGAAAAATGGTGGAGCAAGGTAAGGAATACAACTATCGTGTACGCTGTGATATCGAAGGACTCTATTAGGCTCCTCCTGGCTTACAGCGTATACATGTATCCAACGAGCATGGGAAACCTATATGTCAGGATCTCGCTTTTCACGCCCCTTCCAGCCCTAAAGGACTCAGGGGTATGTGTTTTGACACCATGTTGAACACTCTTTACTGTGTTTGAAGCGCTTCAGTAATCCTCTGGCCACTCTCTTGTGATCTACGTGTGTTCTACATGCTGGCCCCTGAGCGATATACTTAGCTAGTTGTAGACACGGTCTTTTTCATAGGTTATCTTGATCGTAATCCATATTAACAATGATATTATCCACAATAACACTATGGTTGTAGCTGAGTACATGTAAGCGTTTCTCACTGGCGCCATTTCACTCATACATGAATTGATGTACCTCATAGATTCTGGGTCATAAAGTGTTATCAGTCTAGGCAGGTCGCTTGCTCTGATATCGGGTGGCATGTAGATGTATGCTAGTGTAGGATATAGCAGTGGCCCTATAGCCCAGCCAAGTGTGTTGAGTATGTTGTATACTGAGAACACTGTACCGCGGTGCTCAGCCCTGACTACATCGCTTAAGACAACTGTTATATTAGGATAAGCTATAGTCGTGAACATCATTCCAAAAGCTGCTAGGAGCAGTGGCTGTATCACTATAGACCATTCGACATTACCACATGGATACGGGTATATTATCATGGAGAGCATCACTGGTAGGCCTATCCCTATGCCTAGTATAGAGATGAAGACTCTGCCTGCTGGACCCTTCTTCCTAGCCACCTTATCACTTAAGATCCCGCCTACAATGTGTCCTATGGCTATCGATACCACCGAGACTATTAATATTAGTGACGCAATGGTCTTTGACACACCCCATTTCACCATTATGTAGTCTATCGCAAACGTGGTCAGCATCCCCCACGGGATAGTCCAGAAAACAATCATCACTAAGATAGCTATAACGCTAGGTTTTCTAAATGATGAAACAGCTTCACTTAGCTTGAACTCTATCACGGAGGTTTTCTCAGCACCCCCTATCCTAACACCTCTTGACACGGCTAGTAGCAGGAGCCCTGTGAGGAGCACCATTGCACCGAGAACACCGTAAGTAGTCTGCCACGGCTTCACAGCAAGGTAGAACACATATGCTCCTATAAAGCCGAGGACACTGGATGCATAGTATGCAGCATAGCCGACACCCCTCTTCTCTGGTGGCAGTACATCAGCTATGAAAGCATATACTATTGGAGCTATCCCAGTGTACCCGATCCCGAATATGATGAAGGATGTTAGGAGCATCACATAGTTCACTGCGAAAGGTATGACGGCTAGCCCTGTAAACATGAACATTATCATTAGAGACATTGTTTTTCTTCTACCAATCGTATCTGCCAGAATACCCCAGAGAATAGATAGCACTGTTCCAATAATCTGTGGAATACTCTTTAAATACCCTATATAGGCCTCTTTTTCATAGCTTTCAACCCCGGGTATGATGGGGCTGTTCTTCAATACGTCGACAATGAATGCTAGTAGATAGCCCGCCGAGAAGTAGAGTAGCACCAGAATTGCTAGGGCTAGAATTACTAATCCTGTTCTCCCCCGACTCATAACCCACACCTCTCTAGGAAGCCTGTAACTTTCTCACGGTATTCACCAGGATTGGTGAAAATACTCCTCACATGCATCGAATCAGTTATCCATAACTCTACCTCGGCGCCAGCCTGCCTGGCCTCCTCAACAAACCTAGTGACCTCGCTTACGTCAACAAGATCGTCTCTCCTACCAATTATAACCAGTATCCTGTTATCCTTCAATGTTTTCGCGTATTTGTAGAGCCTTAACTCCTCGCTTTTCACTCTTACTCTACCCTCAGTAAACTTAACTATCAGAGGGAATACTAGGAGAAGCATGCTTCTAAGCGGCTCCTTACTCCTCTTAATCCATCTCTTCCCGCTCTCGAATACATCAATGTATGGGCTGTCGGCTATGTAGGCATCTACACCGCCATATTTGGTTGCATACATTAATACTACCGCGCCGCCCATGCTATAACCTATTACACCTATTTTCCCAGCGATCTCAGGGTGACTTCTCCTAAGCCACTCTATGACATCGTTTAAGTCGTCGACCTCCCTATAGCCTAGTGTAGTGTATGCTTCCTCGCTCTCACCATGCCCCCGTTGATCATATACTAGGATATTATAGCCCCCATCACTGAGAAGCTTTACAACAGGCTTGATATAGGTTTCATTGTATTTGCTAGCCGTATACCCATGAAGTACTATGATTGTGGAGGCTTTGCCACCCTTGATCAGCCACCCCTTTAACCTGGTGTTATCCCTTGTAACTACATCAATACTAATGTATTGCAACCCTAGGTCTCCAGGATTCCATCCACCCATCTCCCTCGGGGGTCTAGCTAGTTTCACGGATGCGATGTACGCTAGTAGTATTTCGAGGAGTATAAATAGTATTATTACACCGAGCAGTATTAGAGCCCACAAGATCCCCACCAATAGATATATTTATGATCTAAATTAATTAAGTTTACGACTGAAAGCACCCTCTTCAGGGCGAGAGGAGGAGAAACAGGTATGGCTTTAAAACATGTTATAATAGGTCACAGGGGATTCCCCGCTAAATATCCTGAGAACACCATTGCCGGCTTCCTCGGCGCTATACTCCATGGTGCTCATGGAGTAGAGCTGGATGTATGGTTAACCCAGGATGAAGTACCAGTCGTGATCCATGATAGATCAACAAGGAGAGTAGCTGGAGTAGAACTAGATGTAAAGAACGCTACTATTGAAGAAATTAGAAGGCTGTATCTCGGAATGGGGCAGGGTATACCTACACTGGAAGACGTGTACAGGGCTGTTCCAGAAGGATACAGGTTATATGTTGAAGTAAAAGATATTGACGCCGTCCATAAGGTGTATGAGGCAACCGTCAAGCATAAGAGGGTCAGCGATGTTGTCTTTCTCAGCTTTATCAGGGATGTACTAGTGGAGTTCAGGAAACTAGATCCCGGTTTAAGGCTTGCACTAAATGTTGCAAGCCTCGAGGAAGCCAGGGAAGCATTAAAGCTACATAGGAATATAAAACTCTACAGTGTCAACCTCCCTGTGGTAGCCCCGTTGGTCATAGGGTTCAACGTGTTCAGGGAATACGTTAGGGAGGCCAGGGAACTAGGTCTCAGGGTTGTTGTATGGGATACCGAGGAGTATAAATACGATTATTCATTATATGGGGAAATAGCTTCGTTAATTGATGAGGCCATAGTGAATGACCCTGTTAGAATCAGAAACTACCTAGAGATAAAACCTTAATCCAGGATCCCGGTTAATCCTTTTGTGAAATAATTCTCCTAACTCTCCTTGTGGCAACGAGATCGGCTCCGCATATATCCTTCATTATTACATCACCTATTTCCACCGGAGCCTCCACCTCGATGTCAGCTGTTGCCTTCATAACTTTCCATATGCACTCTTTTGGCACCGGTTTACTTGTTTTAACGGATACTGTTGGAAACTCGCCGTTTCTCACTTTTACAACCGTTATGACTATCCTCTTAGGCTGGATTGCTTCCTGCTTACCATACTCTACTCCCCTGTTGCACATAGCTCCCTCAACCTTTATGTTGCCATCTCCGAGGATTGTTACTCTTAGCGTGCATCCAATGGGGCATACTATACAGATTAACTCCCTTGTAGTCAAGCCGGCTTCACCTCCAGTGTTATCCTTCTAGTATCGACCCTGGAGAGGATTCTCCCAGGTATCCATAGTCTAAGCATCTCAGCTGGCTTTACACTAGTAAGCCTTATAAAGTACCCTATCTCAGGGATTGAGACATACACGTTTCTCTCTGGTTGTTGAACCCTGGCATAAATAACCACGTCTCTCTCGCCGCTGATATAGTGTGGTACAACTAGCCTTATATTCCTGCCCTTCTCGACTCTAACCCAGTCTACTGATGGTACTCCATTATTCTCTATGAATAGCTTAGCTCCTTTAGCAGCTAGTTCACCCTGCTCAACGACGTAGTCCACTAGATCGTTTATAATGAGTGCGTTACCTGCTACGAATACACCTGGGATAGATGCTTCGAGGAGCTCGTTTACAACCGGCCCCCTAGTAGCGGGATCCATTGCAACCCCTATTTTCTCGAGTAAACCTACATTGGGTATTAATCCAGCTGCAACCACCACAGTGTCGCAGGGTATCTCGAACTCCGTTTCTTTCAACGGCTTACCGTTTTCACCGATTCTAGCCACTATGACTTTCTCTACACGGTTTCTACCCTTAACCCCTGTAACCACGTGTCCTAGGTAAAGAGGTATATTAAAGTCGTAGAGGCATTGCACAATGTTTCTAGTTAACCCACCTGGATACGGGAGCATCTCCACTACAGCTTTTACCCTGGCTCCTTCCAGACTGAATCTCCTAGCCATTATGAGTCCTACATCGCCTGAGCCGATTATCACTATTTCTCTACCTGGGAGGATACCATAGATATCCATTAAGGCCTGAGCCTCACCAGCTGTATAGATGCCTGAGCCGGGTCTATCTCCTACTACTCCTATTTCATATAGGTGTCTCTCTCTTGCACCAGTGGCATATATTATCGTCTTTGCTACAAACCGTGTGACACCGCTTCTTCTAACCGTGTTCACTATTTTCTCATCATGGGCTATTACATCTATTGCGTGGACATGGGTTTTAGTATATACATCTACACTGGATACACGGAGTCTATCGATCAATCTCTCAATAAACTCTGTCCCTGTTAAATCCTCCTTAAAGTAGTGTATTCCAAAGCCAGGATGTATGCATTGAAGCGGTATTCCCCCAAGTATATCCCTGTTCTCTATCAGTGCTGTCTTCAAGCCAAGGCTATCGGCTTTTATTGCTGAGGCTATCCCGGCAGGGCCTCCCCCGATGACGACTACATCGTATACAAGGGTCTCCATCCTAGGCCCCCTCTCTCAGCATCTTTTTAACATCTCCCAAACCATATCTCTCCATCTTGACTACAACTTCATGCATCTCCTTACCCTCCAACCCAGCAATAATCCCCGCTATCCTCCACCTGCAGAAGGAGCCCTGGCACCTGCCGAATCCAGCTTTAGTCCTAAACTTTACACCGTCAAGGGTTACCTGCGCTCCTATGGTCTTAATCCTCTTAACCGCTTCAAGTATCTCCGCCTTTGATACGGTTCTACAGTAGCATACTACCTCGCCGTAATCAGGGTTTACCGATACTAGTTCGTCTATTTCCCGTAGGGATTTACCGTGAAGCCTGGGGAATCCTCTTCTATAAGGCTTCCAGTCACTCCTGTGCTCCAGGCTCACCGCGTATGATTTAGAGATCATGTCTGCTACATAATATGCTATTGCAGGGGCTGCTGTGAGCCCTGGGGATCTTATCCCTGCAACATTGATGAAGCCCCATGGCTCCTCGTATACTTTAATCAGCCATTCACCATGTGGGGGCTCAGGTCTTACACCAGCAAATGTCCTCGTGATAAGTGATCTAGGAGGTAGCTCTCTCAGTAGTTTACCTGCTTCCCTGAGTAAATACTCGATGCCTTCAAGTGTTGTTGAGGTATCCTCTTTCAACTCGTATGGCATGTCCACTGCCGTAGGACCTATGAGTAAGTCTCCCCCGGTTGTCGTGATAGCGTAAACTCCTTTGGTTAAACTTGTAGGTGTTGTATGCAGAAGCCTTAAGGGTTTAACGCTGGTATCCTCATCAAATACTATATATTCCCCTTTCCTAGGCCTTATCACGAAGTCCTCTTCGACACCAGCGCTGTGGGAAATCTCGTCGGCATGAACACCCGCAGCATTAATCACTATGTCGGCCTGAATAAACCCTCCACTTGTTTCAACTCCTTCAACAGCTTTGTCTTTAATTCTGACTGATTTAACCAGTGTATTCACGAGTATTCTCCCACCATTTTCAACAAGGTTCTCGGCTAGCGCGGCAACAGCTTCAAAAGGTGATATATTACCAGCTGTGGGTGCATATACTGCCCCCACAGCCATCGGGCTTATAGCTGGTTCAAGTCTCCTTAATTCATCTCCATATACTGCCCTAACCCCCGGTACATTGTTTCTTCTGGCTGTGTCAATGTATCTCAGCGCTTCCTTCTCTTCCTCGCTGTTAGTGAAGACCATTAGTTCACCAGGCCACTTTGCCGGTATATCCAGCTCCTTAACCCATTGACGCCAGAGCTTGTTACCTTCCACGCAGAGTCTCGCTCTAAGAGGGTGTAACTCAGGGTCTTCCTCGTGTCCCGGGTGAATTATAGATGTATTAGCCTTAGAGGCTCCCCAGCCTACATCGGGCTCTTTCTCAACAACAACTATATCTAGTCCCTTATACATGCTGAGGACTCTTGCGATGGATAACCCTACTACACCGGCTCCAATGATAACTATCCTCATTCATGAATCCTCCCGTAATCTATGATCAGTCTATAATCAGGCAAGGGATTAAACGTCTTTACTCATATCCATAGGCCCATGGTACTTCACGGGCCCATCCTAACGCCCTCTTAACAGCCTCCTTCCACCCCTTGTAGAGCCTTTCCCTTATCTCCTCACTGATTCTCGGGATGAACTCTCTCTCGGCCCTCCAGTATCTACGTAGTTCATCAATGCTTCTCCAGTAGTCGACAGCTAGTCCTGCTAGATATGCTGCACCAAGCGATGTAGTCTCATACACCATTGGCCTAACTACTTTTGTATTCAATATATCCGCTTGGAACTGCATCAGGAAGTCGCTTCTAGATGCACCACCATCAGCCTTTAAGACCTTTATCTCCGAACCTGTTTCAAGCTTCACTATTTCAACAACATCCCTGGTTAAGTAGGCTATGGATTCCAGTACCGCTCTTGCCAGGTGCTTCCTCTCGGTGCCTCTTGTTATACCAATTATGAGGCCTCTAGCGTATTGATCCCAGTAGGGTGCACCTAGACCGGTGAACGCTGGGACAAAGTATACTCCACCTGTATCGCTCACCGATTCTGCAAGCGGGTTGACCTCGGCTGAGACCTCTATTATCTTTAACCCATCGCGCAGCCATTGTATCGCCGCCCCGGTTACAAATATGCTTCCCTCTAGGGCGTATACTGCTTTACCAGGTTCAATACTATAGTAGATCGTTGTGATCAATCCATGCTTAGAGAAAACTGGTGTAGCCCCAGTGTTAACCAGTATGAAGTTCCCGGTGCCATAAGTACACTTTATATCGCCTTGCTCGAATCCAGCTTGACCAAATAATGCAGCCTGCTGATCACCCACAGCTCCAGCTATAGGTACCCTGTATCCATGGAATAATTCATCAGCGATCTCTGGACCCACATAGCCGTAAAGACTTTTATCGCTTGAGGGGCGTGGAAGCGGGAGTATTTCCAAGGGTATCCTACCCTGTACCTCAAGTAGCTCCCTGTCCCAATCGATCCTCTGTATGTCGAAGAGCATGGTTCTAGAAGCGTTCGAGTAATCGGTTACATGAGCCCCCTTCTTCTCTGGTGTCAACACATCTCTTGAATTCCTTGTCAGATTCCATATAATCCACGTATCAATGGTGCCGGCTATAACCCGGCCGCTTACCGCCTTTTCCCTTACACCAGGCACGTGGTCTAGGATCCACCATATCTTAGTGCTAGAGAAGTAGCTGTCGGGTACAAGCCCGGTCTTAGAGCGTATGAGATCTATGTATTTACTCTTTAAGTATTCAACCTCCCTAGCAGTCCTCCTATCCTGCCACACAATAGCATTGTAGGCAGGATTACCTGTCTCGGGATCCCAGAGGAGTATGGTTTCCCGCTGATTCGTGACCCCTATAGCCTTAATCTCACCTGGATTAACACCGCTACCCTCGAGAACCTGCTTGATAACATACCTCGTGTTAACCCATATCTCCAGGGGATCATGCTCGACCCAGCCAGGCCTCGGATATATTTGTCTATGTTCTCTGTAAGCCATTTTAACAGGTAGACCTTCATGATTGAAGAGGATTGCCCTAGTGCCTGTAGTGCCTTGATCTATGGATAAAATATAGCCATCACTCAAGACCGGTACCTCCTGATATCTAGATCAACACCTGAGGAATTTAAACAGTATCAAAGAACCCGTGTAGTAAAAGCTAATATATTTGCTAAGGATGAAATACATACATGTGGGAGCCATGTATAAAGAGGGCTACGTTGAACTACCCACCGGATTAAACACTTTCTACAGGAGCTGGCTACCGGAGGATAAAGCCAGGGGACTCGTAATCGGTGTACATGGATTCGCGGAGCACAGTGGAAGATATCTGCATGTAGGCGAGGCATTAAGTAGGTACAACTATGCATTCTACATCCATGATTTAAGAGGGCATGGCAAGAGCAGGGGAGAGGAACCCGGCTACATAGATAGCTTTAACGAGTTCATAGATGACCTAGACTCATTCATGGACTATGCAATCAGGGACTCAGGCATACAGGGCACTATACTATTAGGACATAGTATGGGTGGGTTAATCGTTCTCCACTATCTGGCTAAAAGACGC
>NZ_JBMFMW010000038.1:0-10153 GCF_049970475.1 Desulfurococcus sp. | reverse complement strand
TCGCTTTCCTCGATGACTATTACCTTTTACTTTTCTCCCGGTATTCTCTGGGTGGGTATACGGGGTATTCCCCCTCTGTGAAGGGCGATGCCAGATGGAGCGGGGGAATCAGACATAAGGGATGAAGCAGATAACCAGGAATATCTACAGGTAATCACAGGTAATCACCAGACCCGAACCCCACCCCTAACTAGGGGGTTTAGTCCTGATATGGGTTGGTGCTGGTTGATGCCGTTCCCCCATTTCTTTTCCCCTGAATCCCTTCTCGGGCCTGCATCCGGCTTGGGAATGTTCAGGGTAATCTCCTTTAAGTGCCAACAAGAACTCTAGAAGATCTGGCAAAGTATATTTACATGAGAAGAAAAGTATACGTAGTAGTCGTAGAAGATCAATATCAACAACCATAAACCAATGTGAAAACGAAATAATAGTTAAAGACGCTATAAGCTGTAGAACCATGGCCATAGCTAGAGGAATAACTAGGAGTACTACGCCTTTGTCTCACTATATAGCATTACCAACTCGTTCGCTAGCCATAGTACTTTAACCCAGTCCTCAGCTTCTATTTTAATGCCTAGGTCTTTCAATGTCTTTGATAATTTATCCAGTATTAATTTGGAGATTTTCTCGTTTTTCTTGTTTATGAAGGCCTGTTTTTCAAGTAGCTTCTTCTCTATGTCCTTAACAGCTTGGCCAATGCATTCAAGCCCCTTTACTGCATGCTCCTTGCTAAAGAATAGCGAGGCAAGATATAGTTGATTAATGCATTTCAGTGGTGTATTCATCACTGTTGCAGGATAAATATCCTTAATTGAGGGGGTCGGGGATAACATGTATATATCGGCCTCGATCACTTTAGAGTCGAGTCCAGGCTGCGGTTTACTACACTGGATATTTAAATATGGCTCCCGGTAGACGATTACACACCGGACTTCCCCCTCTACAAGTAGTTTAGAAGCGAGTATGGAATTATACTTGTTTCCCAGGTCGTTGAGAAGCGATAATACATCACTTAATGATTTATCACGTATACTTGCCACCAACTCTAATTCAAAGTATTCGAGTACGTAATTTAGAGTAGTGAAACCGGTTGCATACAAATCTTCCTTTATATGTTCCTGAACCTGGTGAAGCATTGTCATATAGTGAACACCAGCCTTATCAATAATGCTGACTCCACTTAGTCATCTAGAGGCATCGGGTTTTAAGCCACTGGGCTACTTACTGGTTGGTCCTAGATTCAGGGGTGTCTTAAACCATATTGAGAGCTGGGGGAACGGTATCTCTATGCCAGCGTTTGACACGGCTTTCACTATTAGCCAGGGCAGGTCCTTCACAGCCTGATAATAATACTGCCTTGGCACCCAAGCCCTTATAGTCACTAGTAATCCGTTATCGCCTGCCGATGAAACAAATATGTCCGGGGAAGGCTCAACTAGTGTATAGGGATATTTGTCGATGACTTCCCTTATTACCTTGTATGCTTTCTCGATATCTTCACCATACGCTATTGGCACCGTGATCTCAATACGCCTAGCCATGGTCTTACTGTAGTTCTTCAACATTGAGGAAAGCAATAAGTTATTAGGAACAGTGACAATTATGCCATCCCAGGTCATTATCCGTGTAAACATTATTGAAAGGGAGATCACCTCCCCGCTCACATTGCCCACCTCCACAGCATTACCTGGCTGAACAACTTTTTCAGCCATAATATATAACCCAGCGAACACGTTGGCTAACACTGGCTGAAGGGCAACACCAACCACTAGACCAGCGAATCCGCCTGCCAGCATCAACCCTGATACGTCTATGCCAAGCGAGGTGAGAAACAATACTATGAGTATGAATAGGAGTGAGTAATATATGATCCTCAGCACAATAATGGTTATCTGCCTTGGGTATAGCTTTAGGAGAATCCTTGATGTAATCCTTGTAATGATCTTGATCACTACGTAGCCAACCGCTAATATAATCAGTGCGATGAACACCCTTAAGGCCAGGTCTCTACTCAATCCTAGAGATGTGAAGGCATTGATTACTGTTTCCAGTATCCATGAGAAATTAATCATCTCATAAACCCCATATCATCTCTGTTTTCCAAGCTATTATAGGGATAGGCGGGGGCCTTAGTTCAGCTGGAACATCAGCCTTCAAGTAACCCTGGGGCGGCTGGATCCTGGGATACATTATTTCCCCGATACCCCTGCTCTTTACAACCATCCTTATCTTACCAGCGTAGCAGTTGAAGGTATTTATTTCATAGTAGAGGGGCATATAGGATGCATCCACAAGTATCTTGGAGACTGTGATTGAATCCCCTAATTCGTTTACTACCTCAGCCTCAACTAGGCATTCCCCGGGTTCAACGCTTGTTTTCCCATTGTAACTCATGCTTCTCCAGTGCCTGCATAAGATCCCGCTTACCTCCTCGAGCGATGCAAGGGGACCATATAGTGTGTACTTATAATAATTGAGCAACGGGGCAACATCTATCAGCTTATAGAAGTCTCTTCCAACCATGAATACGCCTAGATCCACCGGGATCTTGATGAAGAAGCCTACCGAGGAATTGGGAGGGACAACTATTCTATCAACCAGCTCCACGAGCATATACTTTGTGTTGAAGCCCGGTATGTAGAGGGAGTGAATAGGTTCCGCGACGATACTATGCTCTCCCTGCAAGTCCAACGATACAGTTATGGAACCGTCCCTGCTCATCCTACGATACCTGCTCCTAGCTCCATCATATTCTATAATGTTATCCCCAATATTGATCCTACCACTTACCCCAATACCATACATTCCGAGAGCCCCGTAGTCTCGGCGAATCCCGTGCACTGACACTAAAATCTAGAAAGCTAAATATTAAGTCTTCGATTGCTTTTTAGTTTTCACATTTGGTTTATAAGAGTTGGTGTGGTTTCTCATTTCGTGCCAAGATTTATAAACTAGGAATAGGAAATGGTGGATAACATAGTGTGGATACATGGTGAAGGGCTTACAGCCCTCCCAAGGAGCCCTAGATGCATGATGCCCTAGGGTCGCTTTGAACATTCCCAAGCCGGATGCAGGCCCGAGAAGGGATTCAGGGGAAAAGAAATGGGGGAACGGCATCAATCAGCACCAACCCATATCAGGACTAAACCCCCTATGAAACATTATCGGAATAGTGGCATGGGAAGGGTTGAGAAGAATTGCCGACATACCTTATTACAGTAGCTGGAGAAATACCTTTGAAATCCAAGAAGACCAGGTCGAGGCTCTACTACAGGCTCATCGATAATATAAGGAGGAGGCTTGCCCGGAGAAACATCACTCTGCAAGTAGCCAAGGTAATTGATGCCAAGATACTTGTTGAGACACAGGTCGAGGCTCTACAGGAGTTGAGCAGGGTATTCGGGGTCCATAGAGTATCGGAGGTCCAGGTGCTGGAATTCAGGGATCTTGGTGAGCTAGCCAAGGAGATAGCGTCTAGGACGATAGAGCATGTAAGGGATAGGAAGTTTGCTGTGAGGGTGAAGAGGAGTGGAAGACACGGATTCACATCCCTCGACGTAGCCAGGGAGGTGGGAGCATTACTGAAACCGTATTCGAAGGGCGTGGACCTGGAGAACCCGGATATAGAGGTAGAGGTTGAGGTCAGGGGTAATAAGGCATACTTATACAGCAATGTCGCTATGGGTCCCGGAGGTCTTCCACTCGGATCAAGTGGGAGAGCACTAGTCTTGTTTTCGGGTGGCTTTGACTCTCCTGTAGCAGCGTGGATGATTGCTAAGAGGGGGGTGGAGGTCGACTTCCTACACTATGTAATGGGCTCCAGCGAGGTCTCTCGCCAGGCATTCAGCGTGGCAAGGAAGTTATCCGAGGAGTGGCTCAGCAGCTATAACCCGAGGTTTATAACAGTCGATTTTACACCTCTTATAGCCGAGATAGAGGAGAGAATAGAGTGGAGTTATAGGCAGGTGGTTCTCAGGGCATTAATGTACATGGTTGCCGACAAGATAGCTACGGAGCTAGGATACAACACCATCGTAACCGGTGAGGCCCTTTCACAGGCATCCAGCCAGACGCTTGCCAACCTGGTTGCGGTAGAGAGTGCTGTTTCACCGAGGAGCATTATATTGAGGCCTCTAATAGGCTTTGATAAAGAGGAGATCATAGAGTATTCGAGAAGGATCGGGCTATACGACTACTCTTCCAGGGTTGCCGAGACGTGTGCAATAGCTCCAACACACGTGGTTACCAGGATTTCCAGTGAGAAGCTTAAATCATTAATTGAGAGGCTGGACGTGAGGCTTGTGGAGAGGATGGCGGGAGAGTACAGGGTGGTAGATGTATTCTCTGCAAGTCCTGAGGAGGCTGTACCAGGCTATAGTGAGGAAATAGATTCGATACCAGGCGATTCAATAATCATAGATGTCAGGAGTTATGAGGAGTATAAGAGGGATGCGTTACCGGGAGCAATTCATCTAAGCATGGTTGACTTCAACAATCTACCCAGAGATAAGCCGGTAGTACTTTATTGTACAACAGGGGGGATCAGCTTACTCTTAGCGAGGGAACTCCGCGGTAAGGGGTTTAAGGCGTATAGCCTACGCGGGGGCTTAGCAAGATATAGGGCTGGCTTGGAAAAGACGCGGTGATCCTATTTGCCAACCCTGCGCTTCTTAATATAGTTCAACACATCCTTGGCTCGGGGGCCAGCCAGCCACTCCACAACTTCACTGGGTAGTCTATAGCTCTCGGCAAGTTTAGCAGCATATCTTGGATTGCTCCTGAAAATCACCCTTAGAAACGGTATTACATCACTCTTCACTACAGCCTTACTGGCAAGTATGTGGCTGGCTAATTGCTCGGCTAGGGCTTCCCGGATCTCCCTGGACTTCTTTGTCTCGCTCATCAGCTTGATTCTCTCGGGTTGCTTGAAGGGCTTCCACCTATACCTATATGTCTTCCTCGCGAATGCAACACCAGGTCCCATCATGTCTAATGCGTAGGTTAATAGATCCCAGTTATTGGTTTTAATTATCCTTCCCATGTATACGTCAGCCTTGCTTAATGCATCATAGGCTCTCGCGATCTCCTCTAGGTCCTCATAGTATGTTGGTATATGCTCGTTAATCCATACCATGAACTCGTCGGGGGTTAAATCAGTTGAGGTTGGGGCTTCCCTAGCCTGGAATATATACTTGGAGTTGAAGAGTTTCTGTAATGCCTCGTACGGTGCATAGGTTCTATCCCTGTATGTTGAGAATGATTTCACTAGCCCAAGAGTGATTCTTTCACTGGCTCCAGCCATAGCTTCTAAATCATTTATAGCGCTTCTTAAGTCGCCCTCACTCCTCTTAGCTATCTCATCGAGGGCTTGATCCTCGCATACCAGTTTCTCAGCACCACATATCCTCTTCAACACTGTTACAACGTCTCTTGGAGTAAGTCTCTTGAAGGCTATCATCTCTGAGAGCTCTCTAAGGGGGCGTAGCATCTGTGAATACGGGTTATTAGCCGTCATTATTATCGGGTTAGCAGAAACCTTGATTACCTCCACCAGGGCTTCTACGCCACCGGCATCCGCCCTAACATCCATCCCATCGACTTCATCAAGCAGTATTATCTTCCTAGACCCGGTTAATGCTCCCGAGCGACTTGCTAATTTAACTATTCTCTCGATATCCTCCTTCCGCCTTGCGTCACTGGCATTCATCTCCAGTAACTGGTAGCCCTTACTCCTGGCTAGGGCCTCTACAAGGCTTGTCTTGCCGCAGCCTGGAGGACCATGAAGTAATGCTGCCTTCTTACTAGGCTTCCCCTTCTCCCATGAGCTGAGCCATTCCAGTAGCTTTGACTTGGCTTCATCCTGATTTACTACCTCGTCAAGGGTCTTGGGCCTATATTTTATTATCCACGGTACTCTCTCCTGGCTCAAGGGCTACCCCGTCTTGAATTTCTTACCTATTAAAGCTAGCCTGGCTAGAAACGCGTTCAACTGTATCTCGTCATCGGCTCCCTCGACAAGCCTGAACTGAATTTCACCAGCTAGATCAGCTATTAACACCCTTATCTCATCCGGTATTTTAACATCCTGACTGAATATCTCTCTATGTATCTGCTTCACAATGTCGAGGCCGCTGAGCCCGTATTCGATCATCAAGGTTCTTAACTTATTCCTGGCTTCCGTGAAGTTGCCTGCTAGTGCTGTATTTATCATCTCTCTGACTTCCCTGGGATGCGCCATCCCTAGTACCTTGTAGACGGCTTCCTCGACTACCTCGCCTAAGGCGGCCGCTGTCTGCAGGATGTTTATGGCCCGCCTCATATCACCCTCTGATAGCTCATATATTGTTTCAAGCGCTTTCTCAGCGCATTCTATCTTCTCAGCGTTGCATATATATTTCAACCTCCCTACAACATCCTCCCTGCTTAGCGGTGAAAACCTGAAGATGGCTGTTCTACTTTGAATAGGCTCTATGATCTTGCTTGGGTAGTTTGCCGTCAGAATAAACCTTGTTGTAGCACTATACAGCTCCATGAGCCTCCTCAGGGCTTGCTGAGCATCAGCCGTCATGTTATCGGCTTCGTCGAGAAGCACTATTTTAAATGGTACATCACCGACGACTCTAGTCCTTGCGAACTCCTTAACCTTGCCTCTTATAACCTCTATCTTCCTCTCATCCGACGCGTTTAACTCCAGCATATACTTCCTATAGTCGTCGCCGTAGAGATCATGGGCTAGGCAATGAGCTATGGTGGTCTTACCTGTGCCAGGAGGTCCAGCGAAGAGCATGTGGGGTATGTTCTTCTCCTCAACGAACTTCTTCAGCCTGACAACTACTTCCTTCTGATTCACTACCTCGTCGAGTGTTCTAGGACGATATTTCTCAGCCCACAATAATTCTACTTCCTCACTCAAACTAGACACCTAAAGGCTTCATTATTAGGTATAATGCGGCTAGGATATTAAAGGGATTTCAGGGTATTATAACTAAATGGTGGATGCTTTGAATGGTTTACTTGAATTAATAGGCATCCTTACAAGTGATTTTATCGCAAGGGAGTATGAGGAGGAGCCAGTTAAAATACTTGTTACAGCACAGGATCTCAATGTTTTCATAGATGATGGATTTATAGAGCTTACAAAGGGCTCTGAACAAGTTGTACCAAGGTGGATTGCAAGAAAGCTCGCCGCGAAGAATCAGGCTAAAATAGTCGACGATGATATCAGCAGGGATATGTTATCGCAATTAGTCTTCAACGAGGATAGGTATAGGAATCAATTAAGGTTTGAGAAACTCAGGGGCTATTTCTACCACAGGATGAAGGATACACTTGTAAAGAATGTTGAGGAGTATGGGAGGTCACCAGATATAAAGCGACTACAAGAAGTAAGCGAGCTCGTGAGGATTATAAACGACTCAATGCTCTCTCTTACACGGTTTAGAACCAGGAAGATAGTCAACCTTACCATGACACCTGGCTATCCAGCCGATATCGTGGAGAACCTGAGTGAGGAGGAGAAGATACTCTTCAACGCATTGAAGACTATTCTAGATATATACTATAGGAGGTTCATAGGGGTTGAAACAATTGGATAGCGAGGCTGATGTACAGGTAAGCCTGAAGGGAGCCGAGCTCACCGAGGCATTCAAGAAGTTCCTGGAAACATACCGCTCTAAGGAGGGCCTACGTAAATACATGGAGAGAATAGGCCAGATGATTGTGACAGGGCAGAAGAGCCTGACAGTGGACTTCATGGATCTGATAGAGTATGATAGAGCCCTAGCAAGCATGGTGCTTGATAAACCTGATGAAGCCATTGAAAGGTTCAGTGAGGCAGTGAAACTAGTTGTCGAGAAAGAGAACCCGGAGTACGCTAGAAAAATAGTGAAGTTCTACCCGAGGTTTAGAAACCCGCCTGAGACGCATAGGATAAGAGATATATCGAGTGATTACATCGGCAAGCTCATCGCGATAGAGGGGATAGTTACACGAGTGACAAAGATAGATGCTAAAATAGTGAAAGCGACGTATAGGCATAGAGATCCTGAGACAGGTATACATGAATTCATATACCCTGATGAAGGCGAGATAGGCGAGAGGTTAGAGAAACCAGCGTACTGCCCTAGATGTGGTAAGCCAGGTAGATTCGAGCTACTCCCGGAGAAGAGTACTTTTATAGACTGGCAGAAAATAGTTGTCCAGGAGAAACCAGAGGAGGTCCCAGGGGGTCAGATACCTAGGAGTATTGAGGTTATACTCACAGGCGACATAGTCGACGTCGCCAGGCCTGGCGATAGAGTAATCGTTATCGGGATACTAAGGGTTGCACCTATCTCCTCTCTAGAGAGGCACAGTCCTAGGGTCTTATTCTCCTTCTACATAGATGCAAACAATATTGAGGTCCAGGAGAAGGTCCTTGAGGAAATAGAGATAACAGATGAAGACGAGAAAATGATAAGGGAGCTTGCTAAGGACCCGTGGATAAGGGAGAAAATTATCGCGAGCATTGCGCCAGGTATCTACGGATACTGGGATATCAAGGAGGCCATAGCCCTCTTACTCTTAGGTGGTGTGCAAAAGATACTCCAGGACGGTACAAGGATCAGAGGGGATATACATGTCTTACTTGTTGGGGATCCAGGTACTGCTAAATCACAGCTACTTCAATTCACCTCGAGACTAGCTCCCAGGGGATTATACACGAGTGGTAAGGGCTCAACAGCCGCAGGATTAACAGCCACCGTCCTACGGGATAAGATGACAGGAGAATACTATTTAGAGGCTGGCGCGCTAGTAATAGCAGATGGCGGTGTAGCCTGCATCGATGAGATAGATAAGATGAGGGAGGAGGATAGAAGCGCCATACATGAAGCCCTCGAGCAGCAGACGGTTAGCATCGCGAAGGCTGGAATAGTTGCAAGGCTTAACGCCAGATCCTCTGTCCTGGCGGCCGGGAACCCTAAGGATGGAAGATACGATCCCACGAAGCCTGTAAGCAAGAACATAGATTTACCGCCCACAATACTCTCGAGGTTTGACCTCATATTCACTATCAGGGATGTACCAAACACTGGACAGGATAAAAGGCTTGCACGCCATATACTCGGGGTACATAGTGAAGCAGATAAGACGCGGTCACTAATAGATCTCACGTTGCTCAAGAAGTATATCAGTTATGCTAGGAGATATGTGCGTCCACAGCTCACGCCTGAGGCAGCTAGGTTAATAGAGGAGTTCTACGTTAGCATGAGGCAGTCATCTATTTCAAGCGATCCAAGCCAGCCAACCGCGATAGCTATAACGCCGAGGCAGCTTGAAGCAATAATAAGGCTTACAGAAGCACATGCGCGTCTCTCGCTAAAGAATAGGGCTACAGTTGAAGACGCCGAGGAAGCCATAAGGCTCATGCTTGTTATGCTGAGCAAGATAGGTATAGATGTTGAAAGCGGACGTATAGATATAGATGTCATAGAATCAGGTGTATCAGCATCTAAAAGAGAAAAGAAGAGGAGGTTCAGGGAGTTCGTGTTCAGGCTCCTCGAGGATGTAGGGAAGATAAGTATAAGCGAACTAGTCGCTAAAGCCAGCGAGAAAGGCTTCGAAAAAGAATTCGCGAAAGAGGAGATAAGGGAGATGCTTAGACGTGGCGAGCTATACGAGCCTGAAAGCGGTTATGTAGCTAAAGCATAGCATTAGCTCACTAAGCTTGTTGACCCTGTATTTTCCCCTGTATCCACTTCTTCCTATGCCGCCATAGCGATACAGGTGTCCAGAGTATCCAGGCTGGTACAGCCTTTATGAACTCGTATGCTTCCTCCCAGCTCTCCAATCCCAGTTTCTCAGCCAGCTCCTCGAGACCCATGGGAGTTTTCACGTATTCCTGTAGTACTTCAAGCGTTTTCTCATCTATGACTACCTCTTTATCACCGACCTTAACCACATAAACCAGCTCACTGCTCACATTAATCACCTTTATCTCTTAAACAACATCCTCTAAGTATTAAGAGGTCGAGGAGGTTTTAAAATCTGCCTTAGACGCCTCTCTCGTTTGCCGTTTGTCCCTAGAGGGTTATTCTATGTATTTTAGGGTTGTTTACGCTCGCCTCTAGGGGCTTCCGCCTCGCCCATAGGGATCTGCTTATCCCTGTGGGTT
>NZ_JBMFMW010000037.1:690-10349 GCF_049970475.1 Desulfurococcus sp. | reverse complement strand
CACCGTTCACGAAAACCACCAAATCATCTTTTAGTATATCAATATTTATTTTAACCCTAATAATAATTTACAACTTACTTTTCCAATATTTCATCCAATGATTTATATCTTAATGTCACTACCTATATAGTTATGGAAACACCGCTGGAAAACCGATGCTTAACCTATTAAAACTCCTATGTTTACGAACCGAATGACAACTGTTGTAAACACTGCTGGAAAACCAGAGGTAACCGTTTGATCAAGAGGGGTGATCGTAGCTTTTACATTACTAAAAACAATATCCCTTACTCTAGGCAATACTACTATATGTCCCTGCCCAGTCACCATGGGAGGTGTGTCCTCACCATTCACGCCGGTTAGATTAAACAACCATACCTCCAGCATCCTGGTGTTGTTCAGTGATTTAATAGAGTAGTATATCCTGCATAAATCCAGTACAAGTATACTCCAGCCGTTGGAATAGTATTCGTAGATTAATGGAACAGTATTAATATCATTAACTACTGTAATATTATCACCCCTTAGCTTCACAGGGGTTGAACTAGTTACAACAGGCCTCGGTACACCAGCCCTTAAGACATAGCATCTAGTTGTATTTAGGGACCATATAAGACTATTGTTTCCTGCATCACGCAATATTATAGATAGGTTTACATCCCGGTAGCTATATCCTATTGAAACGGCTTCATGAGGATAGGTGAAATCCATGGCTGTGTTGTTAGTGAACCTAGTGATAATGGCTTCAGCAATATTGTTGAACATGGATACTGCATAACCATACTCTGTTAAAGCCTTAGCGTAGTCAACGTAGAATATGGCATAAAAGAATATGGCGAGGGATATCAGGGTTACCACTGTGAATAATATTACTCCAGCCAATATTTCGCTTACAGCTCTACTGCTTCTAACCATATCATACACTACCCCGTGAATAATGGTGAAACCAGTATCGCCGCCAGAGTTATTAGGGTCAGTAGTATGGCGTGGAATAATCCAGCTATCAATCTACCCGAGGATATTTTACCCGCGACAAGCCCCATGATATAGTTATTTAATACTATGCTAGGTAAGACCAGCCCAGCTGCCTGACCAAATGCCCCCACCCGCACCGGTAGTTTAGCCATGTAGCTAACCATGTATATTACTGTAACCGCTGAGAGTATCCCGCCCATGTATGGGACTATCATGAGGGTCCTTAGGCTCCTCTTCTTCTCATCCTCTATTGCTTCAACGCTCTCTGCGAACCATGCTAGGTTCTCAAGCACCTCTACTGTTCCTCCCCCGACTTCTATGGAGTCCGTGAGTATGAATAATAGTACCTGCCCCGTCCAAGACCTTATCTTCTTCATTAACTCATCAATAATTCTCCTTAATGGAACACCTATGCTTAGCTCCATAGCCGCCTTCCTAAGGTATTGGGTGAAGACACCGTAGTCCCTACTACTGAGCTCTATAATGCTTCTCTCAGGTGGTAACCCGGTTTTCCTTACCTCGACTAGGTCTCTGAGGAACCTTGTTATACCTCTCACCACCTTATACTCCCTTGATACATACAAATAGTAGATGAAGCCGGGTATGGTAGCTATAATTAACGCTGTTGATAAAGCTATAGTTGAGTACATGTAGCCGGGTGGGTTGCCCACGCCGAACAACAGGAGCATTCCCCCAATGAATTGGGTAACGGGGTTTAATCTCAATGGATTATATGGTGGAAGCATTAGGTAGAAGAATATGCCGAATAATGAGAGGACTAGTATTATAGGTATAAAGGTGGCGAAGAACACCATGTAGGGCTTCCAATCCATATATGGATCCTTATACTGGAGTAGATCGGCCAAATATATTATGACGCCGCTTAACAAAGGCATAACTATGTAAAGGAAGAAGAACATTCCCCCACTTGATAAACCAAAAGGCACCACCCCAGCAAATCCCGTGGTCACGAAGTATAGCACGGTAAAGCTTATCATGGTTAATAAAACCATGGCTAAGTAAGCCTCGAGGAGCCCACCAAGCCTGTCGGCAATAATTTTCATGCCGACAAGCATCTCGTTGAAGAGCAACCTAGATCTCTTATTGAGGTAATCAATAACGTCTCCCCCAGCCTTCACTGTGGCTATATAACCTGACAAAGTCTCCTTAACCCTAGAGCTAGCAACCCTCTGAGAGAGCTCATCGAAAGCCGTTAATGGATCCCTTCCGAGAACCCTGCTTAACAATATGAATCTCTGGGCCAGCTCACTACTCCTCTTAAATATAATACTGCCCCTCAAAACCCTCTCAAAAGCTATGTATGGTGAAAGACCACTCATAACCATCGTACTGAGATAAGCTGATAGAAACGGGAACTCTCCATCAATCGATGAAGCCCGGCTAGTCGCGATGAGGGATGGGAGGGACACCATGAGTAATAAGACTATAGTGGGAAGAATGACCAGTATGATTACGAGGAGTGGGTTGTGAAATAAGAATACAGCTAAAACAATTAAAGATATTGATGTAATTAGGGAAACCAGGAACATGAAGCCCGTGAAAGACGCATAGACCTCTGAGTGAACGTGTATACCTGATTTCTTCACAGAGTCAGATATGTTTGGAAACCATTTTAAAATCTGCTCACCGATCCAGTGGAAATGACGGTAGATCCAGTTCCAAAACCTCATAATATATACACCTACCACCACATCTAGACTTTCAACTTAACTTTAACTTAAAAATGCAGGCTTATTTATATTATTAACTAGTCTAATAAATATTTTGTAAGAAGTATACCCGTTAAACATAGCTAATATTTGGATATGGAGGTATCAAGCTTGAAATTAAAGATGCCATTGATTAAGCTGAGGAAGGAACCTGTGGAAAAGAAATCCGAAGTGAAGAAAGCGAAGATATTAAAGGAAAGTATTACAGCTATCGAGGAACTAGTACAGGTATCGACGAGAGATCCCTCCTGGCGCATTCTCGATTCATACTACATATATAAGCCATTCGTTAAGATAACCATTGCTGAAACACCTAAGGGACCCATGTACTTCGTGGAGGAACAGGGGCTGGACGAAGAAGATAAGATAGCTCTGGAGAAACTCTACGAGATCCTTATGGATGAGATAAGACCGCCCCAGAGAAGAGAGGATCTGGCTGATCTAAGGGGATACGTGTTTAAGGAGGTCGAGAGGATCAGTGAGAAATACCGTGAGAAACTGGGTATGGTTGGATCTAGAAGGCTTAAGGTGATGTATTATATCGAGAGGAATCTCCTCGGTTACGGCGTACTAGACCCGATAATGAAGGATCCCAATATAGAGGATATCTCCTGCAACGGCGTGGGGATACCAGTATTCGTCTGGCACAGGAAGTACGAGAGCATACCCTCCAACATCACATTCGCCGCTGAGGAGGCATTGAATGAGCTGATAATGAAAATGGCTCATATGGCGGGTAAGCATATAAGCATAGCATACCCTATTCTAGACGCAATGCTACCCGAGAAACACCGTGTTGCAGCAACCTACGGTAGAGAGGTTTCCACCAAGGGGCCATCCTTCACTATACGTAAGTTCCGTGAGAAACCATTCAGCATCATAGAAGTTATCGAGCAGGGTAACATAGATGCTTTATCTGCAGCATACCTATGGATGCTTCTAGAGCATGGTAAGACATTCATGATTGCTGGTGGCACCGGTACAGGTAAAACAACAATGCTGAACGCGCTTTCAATGTTCATTAAGCCAGGTATGAAAATAGTGACAATCGAGGATACACCAGAACTAAACCTGCCCCATGTCAACTGGGTTCAGTTAACCAGCAGGGAAACCTATGTTGTGGGGACGCAGAGTCTTGGGACAAGTGTGAAGCTCTATGACCTGGTAAAGTTAAGCCTTAGATATAGGCCTGATTACGTGATTGTTGGAGAGGTGCGTGGCGAGGAGGCATCTGTATTATTCCAGGCAATGGCAACTGGGCACAGTGGTGCCAGCACCATCCATGCTGAAACACTTGACTACGCTATTAAAAGACTTACAAGCCCTCCGATGAATATCTCTCCAGCATATATGAAGCTTATGAATGTATTTATGCATATCCAGAGAGTGATCACTAGGGTGGAGAAAGGAGTGGTAAAGGTTAGGAGAAGAATAACCGTGGTACAGGAGGTCGAGGACTTTGAAAAATATAGGTCGATAAGCGTATGGGATCCAAGAACAGATACACATAAAGTAGGCCTGAAAGAGAGCATCCACCTAGAGGATGTCGCGGCAAAGAAAGGATGGGACCTGGAAGATGTCATAGAGGAGATAAAGAGGAGAGCACTTGTCCTCGAGTGGATGAAGGAGGAGGGGATTAAAGATGCCTGGGATGTCTCAAGAATAATCTTTGACTACTACTATGAGCCGCAACTAGTGTATGAGAAGGCTGTTAAACGATTGACAGAGATAAGAGGGGAGAGTAAGGAGAAGATCAGTGAGGAGATCACAGCAGAAACCAGGCCTGACGCTGGGTAGATTTAATAGCATTGAATCTCGCACCTAGAGGTTAGCCGATTAGTTGAAACTCTATTCTAACCTCCAAGCCCACCTCATGTAACTCCTTTAGTATCGGTAAATCCTTCTCTATATTAGTCTTTAATTCGCTATCTCTACATTTACCAAACAACCCCCTCTTTCTGAGCTTAACCTTAACCACTAATACCTCGTTGCTTAGATCGGTTGAGATATCATCAATCATCATACATCCATATAGTTCAGCTGTCTCACTTATAATATCTCTTAAATGCTTTACAAATCCCTTTAATCTATCTTGATCTATAGCTGGCGGGACAACTGGTTTCACAGTCTCGGTGATTCGATGAGCAGCCCCCTCTCCTGCTAGTGGGGCAGCTGGTTTCACACTCTCTATAGATTTACCACCGGGTTCTACAGGTTGTGTCACTTTTACTTCCCCAGCTTGCACACTAACCTGTGCTCCTGATTCCCCTTCTCTCTGCTTAGCTGTGAGGTTGAATACGCGGCACTCAATCATCGATGATGCAAGCTTTCTACTGAAATCCCTTAGAGCCATATACCCCGGTATTCTAATCGATGTCTCAAAATATTCGACTATTGACTTGATTACCCCGTCCTCGACTAGTATGGTGTAGCTGATGTCATCCCGGCAGGAGAGCAGGTAGGAGCCCTTTGAGAGCCTTGAAGAGATAAGTTCTACGAAATCAGCCAATGTAATGGTAACGGTTTCAACATACTGTCCTCTTAAAAATAATTCAGCCTCTTTAACAGGGTCTTCAAGTAAATTAAGACTACTTGGATCGTGTTTCAACCCTGTTAAATCCTGAAAATCGCTCAAAACATAATACACCTGTTCCCAGTATTTATCTAGATGAGATTTACTTATAAGGGTTCACTCCTAAATCAGGGAAGAATAAGGATTGTAGTGTGGTTCACCATGAGTAATACATTGATAATAACACACACAGACATGGATGGCGTTGCATCGGCAGCACTATACATATATTTAAATAATCTAAGGGACTACCGTGTATACTTCACTGAGCCATATAACCTCCACGAAGCACTCGAGAGGAATAATGGCAAAGAATATTCGAATATAGTAATCACAGACATAGGGGTTAATCCAACAGTTTTCGAGAGAGTTAAGGAACTCCTAGACGATTATCGTAGAAGAGGGAGCAGGATATACTGGTTCGACCACCATGTATGGAGCACCAAGTGGATCCAGGAGGTGAGAAGCATAGGGGTTGAACTATACATTGATGAATCCACATGTGCCACAGGAGTGGTATACAAGTATAGTAAGCACGGGGTAGACGCTAATGAAGACTTCGTCTCCAACCTTGTCAACGGAGTTTGCGCAGGCGACTTATGGAGATTTGATCACTGGCTGGGCCCATACTATATAAGGCTGATCAGGAGAAAGGATAGCAATGAGTGGAGAAGACGGGTCCTCAGCAGGCTTACCGAAGGCGTCTACTGGGATCCATCCTTCAATGAAAAAATCTCAGCCACAATAGACTTGGAACTAGGGTTGTTCAGAGATGATATTAGAAAAATCATCAGAGAGATGAATGGTTTCAGGGTATGTATCGTTGAGTCAAATGAGAATGTGGAAAATAGTTTCCTGGCCTCATTTATAATGGGGCGCTTCAACACCGATGTCGCTGTCATCGCCTCAAGCGATGGAAAACTGAGCTTTAGAAGCAGAGGTGTAAACGTGAGGGATATAGCAGTAGCACTGGGGGGAGGCGGGCATCTAACCGCTTCAGGGGCCAGGGTCAATATACCATGGAGGATCAGGGTTTTATCCAAGATTTCGAGGGAAGCATTGTTAAAACATATTGCCAGTAGAATAGAAGAGTACTCAAGGCTTTTACAGCCAATTTAACCACACAGGGGTTTAAGAAGGAAGATCTCGCCGTCAGGAGCCTTGAATGAGACAGCTTCTCCTCTAGCATACTCCATTGCAACAATAGAAGCTATTAAAGCGTCCTCCTCATCCCTGGTTAGGCCAGTTCTAGCTGGGAGACTCATCTTCTCTGCTAACTCATAAATGCTCCTACATCCACTTGACTTTAAAGCACTCCGTGGATGAGTCTCTACGACTCTAATACCCATATTGAAAAGTATTCTAGATAATCTAGCAGCCCTCTCATAGAGGAGCCTCATACCATGCCAACCCGGGGGCAATACCCTGTATCCATTATTCAGGAGTAAGAGATCCACTTCACGGTAACCATGGCCAGGCGTTAAGGGGGCGTCTAGTGCAACTATATTGGGCTTAAATGTCCCCAGTAAATCAATTATTTCTCCATCACTGTAAAGGACTCCTATAAAAACTATTCTGGCCCCACCGTTGTGCTTGATTAATGCTACGCCTGTTGGATTCCTCGGTGAACCAGCTAGATCTATACCAGCATATATCACCATTTAACTCTTTCTCCCTTATTGAATCCTATTATCCTCCTGTATTCTTCAACCATGTCTTCAACCATCCTCATCCAGCTTGGTAGCTCGTTAGGCGTCGAGGGGTATTTATCAAGATATAGCTCGCTTGCCTTCTTCATGTAGTTTCTCACAATCCTTAACTGGTTTAGCAGGCTCGGCCTACTTAAGGCTCTCAACACTGAGAGTATCATGTGAGTTATTTTCTCACCTAACTCGCCTTTAACGCCTATATCATAGACGGATGCACCGTCAACGATCTTATTCGCCATCAACCATTCGAAATCCTCATTGGAGAGCTTCTGCATATACATCCTTAGGATATCTAGTCCTGCTTGCTTAGCCCCATAGGCCCTCATATACTCTATGTTTGCCTCCCACATTGTCTTCTCACTGACCTCTCCCTGCTCAAGGGCATCCCCTACATGTCTAGCTACTATATCAGCTGCCTCCAGTGATGAACCTATACCACCTCCATGCACAGGGTTTACTGTATATGCTGCATCACCAACAACACCGACGTTCCTCCAGACCATGGTTGGCAGCGGTCTCCGTGTAGGTACGATTCCTCCTCCTGCATGTAGTACTTTACCATTGAATCTTTGTCTGAGGTACTTATCATAGTTATGCCTTGGATTGTGGAGTCCATTCCATATTACTCCCAACCCGACATTGATCACCCTGCCATCACGTGACTTGGGGAAGAGCCACCAGTAGCCGCCTGGGGCTATAATAGTGTTCAAGTATATTACAGCGTAATCCCTATCCTCCTCCCTTACACCACCATCGTACTCTACTACCTCTCTATAAGCTATATTGAAGTCTGTTGTATAGGGTTTATCAGAAATAGGCCATGTCTCGGGAAGCCTGCTCCTTAAAGCTGGTTTTGAGCCGCTTGCATCAATGAATGCTTCTGCCTCTAATTCCACTGTGCCTCCGCCAACCTTCTTTGCTATAATAGAACCTACCCTATCACCCGTCATATTCACCCCTATGACACTATGCTGGTCGAGTAATTCCACACCCCTATCAAACGCCTGCTTAAGCAGCCATTGTCCCAGTTTAACCCTGTTAACGCTTACTCCCTCACCGGGAACAATTATCTCATGCCTCTCGCTTGGACTATATATCTTCACTCCCCTGTAGACATGGTCTATGATGTCTTCAGGCAGCTTCAACCCTATGTGCTGGAAATGATGTACACCTATTGCATCTCCGCATGTCTTATCCCCTATTTTACTGGCTGGCTTACTCTCCACTAACGCGACCCTGAACCCCTTTGAAGCCAAGACTAATGAGGAGTATAATCCAGCAACACCAGCTCCCACAACTACTACATCATACTTCAAAGCACTGGCACCCCTTATAATACTTAACTATGTTATAGTTAAATAAAAATAAAAAGCACTCCGGTTAGGGGCATGAATAATCTATTATCCTATGGCAGAGTCCTTAAAAGCATCCCCTCAACTATCACTGGCTGTAGGTCTCTTAGAAGCCTCACAGCTGTCTCAAGTCTTGACGCGCTGTCACTATATAACGTTATTAATGGATCACCCTTGTTAACCCTGTAGCCTACCTTTGCATGGAGTTTCACGCCAGCTCTTTTATCATAGGGGGCTCCACACGCCTTAGCTATTAGAGAGATAGCAGTGTTATCTATATGTGTAACAGCTCCCTCAAGCGGTGAGGTGAGAGTATATGTGTGAGAGCCTATGGGTATATCGCTTGGCTTGGTCTCAGGGTTCCCTCCTTGAGCCTCTATTATCTGCTTGAACTTCTCATATGCCTTACCGGATACGAATATCTCCCTAGCCACCTCCTCACCCTGCCCAGGCTGAACCCTTCCGCTTAACTCCATAACTAATCCAGCTAGGAGTATGGCTTTATCAATAAGGCTCCTGCTTCCCTTTCTCTCAATAAGGGCTTCTAGAGCTTCTCTCGCCTCTAGGGCCGGGCCAACCGATGTACCTATGGGTTGCCCACCATAGGTTAAGGCGACCCTCATTGCAACCCCTAGTAAACCGGCTTGCCTTATGAATAATCCTGCCAATTTTTCAGCAAGAGAAACCTTTTCAACCTTTGCCCCACGCCCCACTGGTATATCTATCACTAGTCTCTCCACACCCATAGCGAGCTTTTTGGATAATATACTTGCAACCATTTGTTGCTCGGGATCTATGGAGAGCCTTCTCTCAATATTAACAAATATATCGTCCGCTGGAGCCAGATTAAGCCTACCTCCCCAGGCTAAAACGCCTTTAACCTTCCTAGCTATCTCAACTATCTCATCGATCGTTAGATCAACCCTAGCTAAGACCTCCATAGTATCAGCTGTGCCAGCCGGGCTCGTTATGGCTCTACTACTGGTTTTAGGTATTAATAACCCTGAAGCGGCAACTATTGGTACTGTTATCAAAGCCACCTTACTATTACCAGGTACCCCTCCAATACTATGCACATCGTATACCGTCTCCTCAAATATGAGTTTACTTCCCGTTTCAACCATTGCTTTAACAAGATAGCTTAATTCCTCCTCGCTTAACTCATTGTAGAGCTGACTAATGAGGAAAGCCGCTATCTCAGCCTCGCCATAGATCCCGTTCACAACATCCTGTATAATACTCTTCATCTCGCTCTCAGAGAGCTTAACACCACTTATCCTCTTCTTTAACGCATTGAAGCTAGCCGGTAACCCAATGGGTT
>NZ_JBMFMW010000037.1:0-680 GCF_049970475.1 Desulfurococcus sp. | reverse complement strand
CTCCTTCTGAAACCCTTAGCGCCGAAGCCGTCTGCGTTGATAAAGCTACTACACCGGGTTGAGTAACCGTCCTACTAGTTATAACCATTGCGTAAGCCGAGTAGTCTCCAGCAGTAACTAAAACAATGTTGTTTGTAACTACACCTAATTCCTCAGCATCACCACTATTCATTATAATTAAATTCCTATGTATATCCAGGTCAATTATTTTTACATTAAATAGCTTAGACTTACTCTCAAACCCCATTACTATCCCACCCTAATCCCATGCACCGGGCAAAAAGAGCTATGATTACCCATAAGAGTTTTTAAACATTTACAATTGAAAGCCCCGTCTTTTAGGGTTGGGTTGGAGATTTACGGGTTTTGTTTTCTCTTGTGTTTCTTGGTGATGAGTCTTTAGTGTTTACGAGCCTCAGCTATATTCGAGGCTGTGATCGCTGGAAACCATAGCCCCGCGTTAAGCGGGGTAGGGGTAGCGCGCCCGAGACCGGGCGCGGGACTAAACCAGGTAAGAGCCTGGAATGAAGCCCCAAACCACCCCGCAAAACCCCACCCTAAAGGGCAGTGAGGAGGTCAGACACACCTCCGAGAGGGGCTGAAATCTTTCTGTGTGTTTAGAGGAGGGGTTTATATGGGTTGGTGGGCTGGGTGGAGTCCTCTAGGTGAAACCATGAACA
>NZ_JBMFMW010000036.1:0-10495 GCF_049970475.1 Desulfurococcus sp. | reverse complement strand
CTTAAGGGCAGCTTACCCTTGTTATCCATAAGGTATAGTGAGGCTAAGAATTGGTTGGCAAAGCTCATATCCATGACCTCACTTGGATGCCCCTCGGCTGCCACGAGGTTTACGAGTCTCCCCTCAGCCAGTAGATATATCTTTCTCCCATCCCTTAACTCATACTCTGTAACATATGGTAGCACATGTCTCTTAGACCTTGCTAACTCCTCTAGATCCGGTATCCATACCTCTACATTGAAATGTCCAGCATTAGCCAAGATAGCCCCATTCTTCATTTTCTCGAAGTGCTCCCTCCTTATAACAGCTTTATTACCGGTTGCAGTTATGAATATATCGCCTATCTCAGCGGCTTCACTCATGGGCATTACCTCGAAGCCATCATATATTGCTTCAAGAGCCCTTATGGGATTGACCTCTGTGACTATGACTCTTCTGGCTCCAAGACCCCTGGCTCTCATCGCTATGCCTTTACCAACCCAGCCATAACCAGCTACTACAACTATTTTTCCAGCTATAAGGATGTTGGTGGCTCTAAGTATTCCATCGAAGGTGCTCTGCCCGGTTCCATACCTATTGTCGAACATGTGCTTTGTATAGGCATTATTCACGGCTATCACAGGGTATTTAAGTAGCCCTTCTCTCTCCAAGGCTTTAAGCCTTATAACCCCTGTAGTAGTCTCCTCTGTACCACCGATTATTTGTTCAGCAAGGTCTAGGTGTTTCTCATGTATTAAGGCGTGGAGATCAGCACCATCATCCAATACTATTTGCGGCCTCCACTCAATTATTTTCTCAAGGCACCAGTAGTATTCACTGGAGGACTGCCCTCTCCAGGCATACACGTGTACACCGTATTCGACTAGGGCAGCCGCTATATCGTCCTGTGTTGAAAGCGGATTACTTCCAGCTAACACGACCTCTGCCCCCGCATCAACGAATGCCTTCATTAATACAGCCGTCTCCTTGGTTACATGAAGGACGGCGCCAACCCTAACTCCTTTAAGGGGTTTTAAAGCACTGTGCCGTTTCCTCAGCAGCATCAATACCGGCATGTTTTGCTCAGCCCAGGAGATCTTCGCATTCCCCTGTGGAGCTAGAGCGAGATCTTTAACCTTATACTCCATATAATCCACCCTCACGGCTATAATAGTTTAGAATCCATGTATCGCTTTAAATATGAGGTTTATCTCAACCAGGTTGAAGCAAGCAGGGAAACGCAGACGCTTCATCAGCACATACTTTTAAAACCATTGTTTAATCACTAGGAATAAAAGATGGGTGTGGCTTATTGGGTAACTCTATTGGCTCTGATAAGGGAGTAGCTAGGCCGGGGAAGATCCTGTACTCGTTTATAATATCGAATCCATGGTTATACCCCTTCATCTACGCCATATACTCTACACAGGGGGCGAGCATAGAAGAGTTAAGGAACATTATTGATTTAAGAATGCAGCTGGTTAAGAGGGCATTATGGTGGCTGGTTAAAAGCGGGATAGTGGAGGAGAAGGGAGGGAGGTTTTATATTAGGAGAGAGTACATGGACTACGTTAATGAATTAAAGTTATCTACATGCATACTAAAGGACACCTATATTCTCAGAGTGAAAGACGCCCACATAGTTGTAGCGGTGAGAAATGGAAGGATAATTCACTGGGCTGTACCCAGTGAATTATATGATAAGGTAGTGGAATTAGAGAAAAACACCAATGTTGTTTTCACCAGTGGAGAAGTATCCCAGGCACTTGCAATAGATATTGGGACAGCCACCAAACTAGTGAAGCTGAGGAGGCTTATTAAGGAGTGCTGGGGGAATCCCCAAGGTATTAGTAGTGATTAAATCATTAATTATATATTTATTGTGAATCATTCCTAATAAGTAAAATATGATTCAGGACATATCCCTGGTGTGGAAACTGGTGCATCAAATATGGGGTTGATTACTATCCAACTAGCTAGGGAGTTATTTTATACGATCACCTTGCTGGTATGGGTAATAATAGTGGTTTACCCATTAACCCGTTACACATATAACCTGATGATTAAGCATGGTACATCACGTATAAAGGCTGTCTACTATAATAGGAAAATCATACACATACTCGCCGGAGGCGTGGTATCTATTCTAATACCTCTATTACGCTATGAAACACCCTACACGATTATACCCATGATAATTATATTAGCTGTAGCCGTATACCTACCACATAAGAAAGGGCAACTACTCTATTGGTTCCAGGACCCAGATAACATTAACGAGGTACACTTTATAATTATGTGGGGAGTAGTCATGGTTTTATCATGGATTATTTTCAGGGACTGGATATATGGGGTTATACCGGTTTCATTTATGTCGTTTGGAGATGGAGTAACAGGTATTGTTAGAAACCTCTTATACAATAAGAGAAACAAGTCCTGGTATGGTAACCTAGCCATGCTCGTGGTTACAGCTCCAGTAGGGTACATCCTGGCTGGGATAGCCGGTTTAATATCAGCTATAGTGGCAAGTATAGTAGAACACTTCGAGGTAAGTAAGAGAATAGATGACAACATCACTATACCGTTGGCAAGCTTCTTCACCCTTATAATATTCATCCACCTCGGGATCTAACCGGGCCAACCACAAATACCGTTCGCCTGAGAGCAGTTTTCATCGTCTTTTATGATCATCCCCGGATTCCTCGTGGTTATACTTCAGCCCTTAACGTGGTTTCCCGGGGGGTCTCGGGAGCTGGGTCCACCAGTAAATCTATAGCCTTGATTTAGGATCCATAAGCTTCCTGGAGATGTATATTCGGCCTACCCATAGCTCTAAGAAGCATAGAAGAACACACCCAGCATTTCAGCCCTGATCATCGGGGAAGTCTTTTACAACTGAAAAACCTCACACCTCAGGGCAGGGAGAGGTCAGATTAAGGGATTAGAAGTGTTTATTTAAATACCCTCAGGATTCAAAATAATCCTTGATACGTGGAGGGGTGTAGGAATAGTGAAGATGTGGCTTGAGGAAGAATGGGAAGAGGAATGGGAAGAAGAGTGGGAAGAGGAAGAATGGGAAGAAGAAGAGTGGGAAGAAGAGGAATGGTAGAGACACTACAGTAATCCCAGTAAGACAGACAAGTTTTTTACAAGTAATCTTAAACAGTCTTCACCGCTTTTGGGTTCTTCAACAGGTCTACAATTCCCTGTTATACTCCTCGATGAGGGAGACTGGGTTTCGGTGCTATCCCTGTATACTTTTACCAGATAGTATTCGTTATCCTTACTGAACATCTTTCTTGCTTCTAAAAGCATCTCAGATATTTGATTATAACCTGTTGAGAGCATCATTAATAGTAGCCCTTTATTTCTAAACCTGGTTAACCTGTCCTCGTATATTATTAAATGTATTGCTCCCTGAATTATCTGGGAGACATTTGAAACCATACTTCGAGGAATAATGGCTAGGACACTGTTATCAGCGGGGTTTAAGGAGGCTATTTCTTCATCAAGAGAATCACATGTCTTGCTACAGATACCTATCTCTACATAGATATCTCTACCTAGGAACCGTATCCTGTAAGTGTTACCTAAAAGCCTGGAGACATCGAGTATGTTGTTACTCATTGCTTGGCCGCTGCCTCACGTTTCAAGCGGAGAGACACTAGATGCGTGACATATCCAGCTATTAAATTCCGCATCTTCTTGGACTGTGTCTCCACAAGCCTGGATACAACTACCTTATTATGCTGGAAATCATGGGTGAATAGGTCCGGGTATTTCTCCAGTAGATCACGTGCCGTTCTCTTAACTATTCTGATCCTTACCTTACCCATATCCATCACTCCACTGCTACTTTTACAACCATACCTGTTTAACAGATTGTATAGAGGATTTTTAAAGATTGAAATATGTACCCACAGTCATCACTTCTTCTCGGCACTGTTTTCCGTAGAAACCAAATCTTTATAACCTGGTTTAACTAGCATTAGTTAAGACGTATAGGGAATGGTGGAGGAAGTGGTTAAGCTCTGCCCTAGATGTGGAAGCCCATTAATACCTGTTAAGAAAGACGGGGAGACTGTTCTAAAGTGCAATAAATGCGGCTACGAGGTTAGGATGGATAAGAGGAGAGAGAAGTACAGTGTTAAATACCAAGTAGACGCCAGCAAAAGGGTTGTAACGGCACAGGCAACTGAGACCAAGGAAACAAAGCTTTCACCGGAGGAAAGAGAGATTCTTAGCGAGTACTATGAGGTCCTTTTAGAGGAGTTAGAGCGGGAAGAAGGTAGCTCAGAGGAGTCTGATTAGTTAAGCTCAGCCATTCTTTTCCTCATCATAGATTCCTCAGAGCCGTCACCAGTCATCATGCTGTGGAAGCCGCTCTACCGAGATAAAAATACGTAACTATAATTTTTATATCTCATAGAGCGGGCAACCAGCCAAGTAATATATTAATACTGCTAGAGGGGGTGTAAATGGTTAGGACAGCTGTAGTGGATAGAAACTATTGTAAACCAGATAAATGTAGTCTTGAATGTATTAGGTTCTGCCCGGTCAACAGGGGGAAGAGGAAGAAGGCCATAGAGTTAAGCAGCGACGGCAAGTATGTTATAATATACGAGGAGACATGTATAGGATGCGGTATATGTGTTAAGAAATGCCCGTTTAACGCGATATCAATAGTTAATCTACCCGACGAGCTTGAGAAAATACTTGTCCACAGGTATGGGGAGAACATGTTCAAACTATATAATCTACCAGCACCAAGGACAGGCGGCATCTTAGGCGTGATAGGTAGAAATGGTGCCGGGAAGTCCACCAGTATAAAAATACTGGCTGGCCAGATAAAGCCGAATCTGGGCAACTATAGTAATCCACCTGAATGGGATGCAATAATAAGGTACTTCAGAGGCAGCGAGCTACAATCATACTTCACGAAGCTCGCTAACAACGAGATCAAGGCGGTTGTGAAACCACAGTATATAGAGGCAGCTAGGAGAGTCTTAAAGGGAAGTGTTAGAGAGCTTATTATGAAAGCTGATGAGAGAGGCTTATGGCGCGACATAATCGATGAACTTAACCTCTCTCATCTCCTTGATAGAAAGATAGGTGAGCTAAGTGGTGGAGAGCTACAGAAATTCCTGGTCGCCGCTGTACTGGTTAAAAACGGTAATGCTTACTTCTTTGATGAACCCTGCAGCTACCTAGATATAAGAGAGAGGATAAGGGTTGCTAGCGCTATAAGAGAGTTCAGCAACTATGAAAAAAACTACGTTGTAATAGTGGAGCATGACTTAATGGTGCTGGACTATATGAGTGATAATATAGTAGTCGTCTATGGTGAACCCGGCGTATACGGTATAGTATCGAAGCCCTATGGAACTAGGACAGGGATAAACCATTACCTCAAAGGGTATCTA
The DNA here is from genome assembly GCF_049970475.1 of Desulfurococcus sp. Taxonomy (NCBI): domain Archaea; kingdom Thermoproteati; phylum Thermoproteota; class Thermoprotei; order Desulfurococcales; family Desulfurococcaceae; genus Desulfurococcus; species Desulfurococcus sp. The sequence goes on along the minus strand of NZ_JBMFMW010000036.1, from coordinate 5,093 downwards.
CCAGCTGAAAACATGAGAATTAGGGATGAGGAGCTTAGATTCAGGATACATATGCAGGAGAGAAGGGATGTTGCCACCACATACCCTGTGCTTAAATGGGATGCTATAGAATACCGGTATGAGTCATCAGGGTTTAAACTACGTGTAGAACCCGGGGAGGCGTATGCAGGGGAAGTACTTGGAATAGTGGGCCCTAATGGTGTTGGGAAAACCACCTTCCTGAAACTACTTAATGGGGAAATAGAGTCCCCTGAGAAAGCCATATTAATATCTGCTGAGAAAGTGAGCGTGAAACCACAGGAGTTATCCCCTAAAGTATTCAGTGAGGAGACAGTGATGGCTAACCTTAAATCAGCCTCGCCGGCAGCCCTCGATCCATCGTCATGGCTATACAACGAACTGGTGAGGAAACTTGGATTAAATAAGATGCTTGATAGAAGGGTTGACGAGCTGAGCGGTGGAGAATTACAGAAACTAGCCGTAGCCGTTGCCCTTGCAAGGGATGCCGATCTCTACTTCCTAGATGAGCCCTCAGCATACCTCGACGTCGAGGAAAGGATCACTACTGCGAAAACCATACGTAGAATAGTGGAGGAGAAAGGTAAGACTGCTCTTGTAGTGGAACACGACCTACTTATGCAGAACTATATCTCCGATAAAATAATAGTGTTCCTGGGTAAGCCCGGTATAGAGGGTTATGCCTCCGGCCCAGTGGATATTAGGACAGGCTTTAATAGGCTCCTCAAGGAACTAGATATAACTGTGAGGAGGGATAGTGAGAGCGGGCGTCCAAGGATAAATAAGCCGGGCTCTGTGATGGATAGGGAGCAGAGGACTCGTGGGGAATATTATCTACCTGATTAAATCTTTTAAACAAATAATGAAATAAATAAAATTACTCTTATAGAAATATTTATTAGTTTTTCATATAAATACTTAAACATGGTGTAAGCATGGGTATGAAGATTACTCTCTCAGTTATCAAGGCAGACCTAGGCAGTATAGCAGGCCATCACATGCCCCATCCAGATCAATTAGCTGCTGTAACAAAGATGCTTGCTGAGGCGAAGCAGAAGGGGTTAATAGTAGATTTCTACGTCACCCATGTTGGAGATGATATCCAGTTAATAATGACACATACGAAAGGACCAGATCACCCGGATATCCATGGCTTGGCCTGGGATGCCTTCAAGGCGGCTACGAAGGTAGCCCGCGAGCTAAAGCTCTACGCGGCTGGCCAGGATCTTTTATCAGAAGCCTTCTCCGGTAACGTGAAGGGACTTGGCCCAGGTGTGGCTGAGCTTGAAATGGAGGAGAGGGAGGCTGAGCCAGTTATAACGTTCCACGCGGATAAAACAGAGCCAGGCGCATTTAACCTACCTTTATTCAGAGTGTTCGCCGATCCATTCAATACCGCTGGGCTCGTAATAGATCCCAAGATGCATGATGGATTTGTGTTCGAAGTATATGATGTATTCGAGGGGAGAAGCGTTTTATTGAAGTCCCCCGAGGAAATGTATGATATACTCGCGTTGATAGGTACTCCTGGCAGATACATTGTTAGGAGGGTATATAGGAAGAGCGATAATCTACTAGCCGCCGTTGTCAGCGTTGAAAGACTTAACCTCATAGCAGGCAGGTATGTTGGTAAAGATGACCCAGTTGCCATCGTGAGGGCGCAACACGGGTTACCGGCTGTTGGCGAGGTACTGGAAGCATTCAGTTTCCCACACCTGGTAGCTGGGTGGATGAGGGGAAGCCACCATGGGCCATTGATGCCTGTGCCAATGAGGTACGCTAGGGTGACAAGGTTTGATGGCCCGCCTAGAGTCATAGCCTTAGGATGGAATATCTCTAATGGGAAACTAATAGGACCGGCTGATCTATTCGATGACGTAGCATTTGATGAGACAAGGAGGTTGGCTCAATTCATCGCTGAGTATATGAGAAGACATGGACCCTTCATGCCCCATAGACTTGGACCCGAGGAGATGGAGTATACAACGCTGCCACTAGTGCTTGAGAAGCTAAAGGATAGATTTGTAAAAAGTGAGGAAGCCAAGGTAGTGAAGAAGCATAGTGATATGCTATCCGGAAGCTAAGCTCACAGCCGAGACATGGTGGATGAGACATGGTTAAGCCAGTGCTAGCTGTGAATTTTAAGGCCTATTACCCCCATAGTTTTGGTGAAAACGCTTATAGATTAGCAAAAGACGCTGTCAGGGTGTGGAGAGAGACCGGTGTAGAAGTAATACTTGCACCACCATTCACCGAGTTGAAAAGCGTTATTGAAGCCGTGAAAGATACTGGGGTAAAGGTATTCGCCCAGCATGCTGACCCAGTGGAGCCCGGGGCTATTACAGGGTTTATACCATTAGAGGGGTTGAAGAACCTGGGGGCACATGGTGTAATACTGAACCATAGTGAGCATAGGCTAAAAATCTCTGATATAAACTATTTGGTTAAGAAGGCAAGGAGACTTGGCATCGAGACACTTGTATGTGCGGATACGCCTGAAACAGGTGCTGCTGTAGCAGTACTGGGACCGGACATGGTTGCCGTAGAACCGCCCGAGCTAATTGGAACAGGTGTAAGCGTAAGCAAGGCTAAGCCGGAGGTAGTGACTAACAGTGTAGACATGATTAGACGGGTCAATAAAGACGTAGCCATACTAACGGGTGCTGGGATAACGACTGGCGAGGACGCCTACATAGCTGTGAAACTCGGCACAATAGGGGTCTTAGTAGCCTCCGGGATAGTGAAAGCAAAAGACCCCTATCAAGTAATGAAAGAAATGGCTGAAGCCATGCTCAAGGGCCTCGCCTAAACCATAAACCTCTACATGTCTATGTTTTTAACTGCTTACCTGAACCATGCCTTATATATTAAACCGTAGCGGGTTGTGTCTGGCACGGCTCGGTTCATCACGGCTTCGTATGTGCCCCCATCGGCTCCTCCACACTGGAAAACACTGTGTGGAGTTACTGCCTGGAGCTAGTGGCCTCGGAGACATCCGATACGTCCATAAGCACTGTATAGTCAGATTTACAAGTTTTGCCAGCCAATGAAGTTCTTGGGACTAAATCCTTAGGAAAATATACACAAACCTATAAATCAGAGACAATACACTATTAAAGTACCCACGATCTCCTCCCTACCCTGAAGGATTGGGATTCCTGTTGTAATAGTGAGGGCGCTTAACTTTATAACGCTCCTTGTTGAATCTTTTATAACCAGGTATGCCGCCGTAGCTCAGCCCGGTGGAGCGCCGGCCTCGTATCGGCTTATTGAACCGGAGTCGTTGGAAAGCCGGTGGACGCGGGTTCAAATCCCGCCGGCGGCTTCTTCATAAGTTCTAAATTATTTGTCTAATCCTTATTTCATGTATACTTGTCTGAGGCTTTGCATATGTCTCAACAACTATATCGCCAGGTCTTAGATAATTCTGTTTAACTAGTGTCTCAACCAGTTTTTCAACGCCCACCTCATACTCCTTTTCAAGGTTATCCTGGATGACCTGGGACATATCAGTGATTTCCAATCCATACTTTATCGATAGCTTTTCAGCCAGGAACCGGTTGCTTACGCCTATATAGACTTTGATCTGCGGCCTATATTTTGAGACTAGTGTAGGCATTCTACCAGTCTTACTATAACCTACTATAGTGCCTCCGAGGCTCTCAGCTAGTAATACGAGTCCCTGTACGTATTTATCCAGGAGATTCATAGCTTTGATTGTGCCTCTATACTCGGATATTAGTGCCCTGGAAAGCTCGGACTCGGCTGCCTCAATAATTCTCCTAGTCCATCTAACTACTTCAACAGGGTATTTCCCAATAGCTGTCTCATTAGTGAATAACACTGCGTCGACGAGATCTTCCACGGAATTATATAGGTCTACTACATCACTCCTACTAGGCCTTGGATTATTCACCATGGACTCCAATATCTCTGTTGCAATAATCACGGTCTTACCATGTTTAATTGCCTCCCTTACTATCTCCTTCTGTATCAATGGTAGTTTCTCGAGAGGGAAGTGAAGCCCTAGATCTCCTCTTGCAACTATCACTCCATCAACCACCTCGATTATCTCACCCATATTTATGAATCCGCTCCTCGTCTCTATCTTTGCTATGAAGCCGGGCATCCATCCATGCCTGGATAATACATCCTTCGCCAATTCCACATCCTTCAGGCTCCTAACATAGCTTAGAGCAACGAAGGTCGCTTTTACATCGCTAGCGAACTTAAATACTCTTCTATCCACCTCACTGGGAAACGCCACCGGGTACTCCTTCCCCTCTATAACAACCTTCTTCCTGGGTTTCACAACCCCATCGTTTAACACTACCACCTCTACGAAGTCCTCACCGGTGTTAATTACTCTGAATGATATCTCGCCGTCCCCATAGAGTATAATGTCCCCGGTTGAAGCGGCTGTGTAAAACTCCTTGGCTGGAACAATAATTATCTTTTTCTCTCCACCATTACCCGGGTTCGATGAAATTACAACGTTATCGCCTTGCTTTACAGTGAACTCCTGGAAATCACCGCTTCTAACCTGGGGACCCGGTGTATCCAGTATTAGTGGAATAGCTTTGCCGAGATCGCTGGACGCGTCTCTAACTAGTTTAACATATTCTATCCAAGTATTCTCATCACCATGAGCACAGTTGATCCTAAACCCGGCTACACCCTCCTTGATCATTTTCTTAATTACATTGTAATCACGAATACTGGGTCCAAGGGTCGCTATTATTTTCACCCTACCCAACACGAGGCACCTACAGCTTGTTAATTACATCTATTAGTTTAACCCCCTTAACAAGCCCGCGTTCTCTGGCCTTACTTGTTGAATCGCTTATTTCTTTAGCCAGCATGTCCTCGACTGTTCTAACACCCTGGACTTTCACAGCAACCACGCCGAGTCTCTCAGCTGCCTGTACATCGAGAAGCCCACACATGGCAAAGCCTTTTTCACCTATTAGAATAACTGCAGGTGGACTATTTGGAAGCGAGATCTCGATCCCGATTAACTTCTTACCCTCCACATTAACCTCTCTTATACGTATAAAATCTGAAACGCTCATCAT
>NZ_JBMFMW010000035.1:0-10716 GCF_049970475.1 Desulfurococcus sp. | reverse complement strand
AGCCACCTTGACTACATGTTTTTATCTCTCTTCATGAAATATTTAGTTAGAGCTCCATGTTAAAGGGGTTTAGGTCTCACATAGGTTTATATAAATTGATGTCCCCCTTCATCCTTGTTCCCCCTGTATCCCCTTTGGGCTTGTATATGGCTTAGGGGTGTTCGCGGGCACCCTACATCTTGAATTAAGGAATAGGTTTATGCATGCTACCCCATCCCTGTTTTCCGTGAACCCCGTACTTCGGTTATTTGATGATCCTGTAGCCTTCGATAGTTCGCCGTGTAAACATCATATACAGAAAGTATAGGAAAGGTGTATATGCAATAATATATATCAGAAGACTATCACCAATACTACAAACCATTATAAAACCAGAAACAACTTGGCGAGGCTATAGGGGCATTGTTCCAGGCCTAGGCGGGCTAAATCTAGATAGGGAGTATGTTAAGTTCACCTCGGCATCCGTCCATGAGCCTATGGGGTGGGATTGAAGAGCTCTCTAGGCTAGGTGGAAGCCCCTAGGTGCATCCATGAAATTATATAAAATGACTTGGAATAAGCACCTAGTGAGAGACGGCTGGTTGTTCCACATGTTTGCACTTACAAACCCGTGGAGTTGTAGTGCTATTTTTCACGGTACGCTAGTTTTTCCAGGAGCCATTTTAATATGTTGACTGCTTGAGCTGATATTTCCTTGGATTCCTCGAGTGCTTTCAGGGCGTTTTCCACATGTTTCTTTATCAGCTCCTCATTATATTCCAGGCTGCCTGTTTCACGGACTATCTCCTGTACGAATTTTACGTGTTCCTGGGTTACTTCATTTGTTCTCAGCACATCATATATCTCACTTAGCCGTCTCCTTACCTCGTGGTCTCCGAGCTCGTACGCCTTCACTACCAGGAGCGTCTTTTTCTTACCCCTGACATCGCTTCCAACGGGTTTACCTGTCTGCCGTGGGTCACCGTAGAGGCCTATGATATCATCTCTCAGCTGGAACGCTATACCGGCTGGGATAGCGTAGGAGGTGAGCTCTCGTAGTATTTTCTCACTGTATTTCCCAGATGCTATCACGCCTAAGTGCAAGGGTAGTTCTATAGTGTAGGAGGCTGTCTTAAGGGTGTGGACTAATAGTACATCTCTCTCGGATACGTTGCCCAGTGGTTTATTGGAAAGCAGGACGTCTAGGTATTGCCCATAGGCGACCATCCTCAACCCCCTACTATATGTTTCCAGTAGCCTTCTTAATGTTTCCCCAGGTAAATTCGCTCTTGAAATATATTCAACGGCTGTCGCCTCCAAGTAGTCTCCAACTGTTATGGCTTGTGAATCACCGTAATGTACACAGTCTCCCTTCATCTCTTTTAGACATTTATCCCTGAACCATGCGTGTACAGTTGGACCGCCCCGGCGGAGCTCATCCCTATCCATTACATCATCGTGTATAAGGAGATAGCTTTGAAGTAGCTCAATCCCACTCATCACATTTGTTATAGTTGCTAGATCACCGCTTCCCCATTCCCTGCTCCAGTAGCCCACGAGAGCTAGAAACGCCCTCAGCCTTTTACCGCCTCTCAGAGTGTAATCCGAGGCTATCTCGATAATATCATATGTAAGCGGTGAAACAGAGGATGCCTCTTCTCTTAGTTTTGAAAATACTGTTTTCAAGTTGTCCTCAACAAGTTTCACACTAAATTACAGCAACTCATCGTTATTTATTTGGTCCATGTATACACCCACATATTTCTTATTAAGGGCTTCAATAATAAGCTTAGGCTCCTGCATCACCAAGTAGCTCCCAGTATACTCAGGGTATTTTTCCCATAAACCGGTCTAGGAAGTTAGGTAACCTGAAATATGATAATGTTATATCCTGCTCCCCCATCAGCTTCTATTTCTCCCTTGAAAGCCTCATCCTTCAGGGCAGGGAAGAGGTCAGACTCATCTGCATCATCTACGAAAATATAATTTATACCCGGGATATAAGAAGACATGTGATGCAATATGGCTAGAATACTTCAAGTCGCGCTTGACCTAGCAGAGCTAACGAAATCTGTTGACATAGCAACCAAGATAGCTTCACATGTACAGTGTAAAAATATATGGCTTGAAGTAGGCACACCCCTATTGAAGGCGTGGGGCAAGATAGCTGTAAAAGCATTGAAGAACCTGACAAACTGCTTCATACTAGTGGATACTAAAACCATTGACGTACCCTCTATAGAGGGCGGTATAGTACTTGATGCAGGCGGCGACGCTTTCACGGTGCTAGGTGTAGCCGATGACGAGGTGGTTAAGGAGGCGGTTGAGGCTGCTAGGTCCCGTGGCAAGCTGGTTGTGGCCGACCTCATAAGTCATCCATCCCCTGTTAACAGGGCTATCGAGTTGGATAGGTTGGGTGTGGATGTGGTATTATATCATGTAGGTATAAGTGTTCAAAAAGCCAGGGGTATAACTGCAACCCATATGCTTAAGGAAATAGAGAATCTAAGGAGAAGCATCTCGGCTAAAATAGCTGTAGCCGGCGGGATAAAGCCTGGAGATGTCAGAGAACTGGTTTCGAGAGGGGTTGACATCATAGTGGTGGGGGGTGCTATAACAAAGGCATCTAATCCCCTTGAAGTAGTGGATGAAATACTCGGTAAGCTTTCACAATAACATGAGGCGGTGGAGTTATAGGTAGGTTAAAAAGATGGCTTCTTCAATATTTTTTCCACTATCCCACTGGTGATCACTTCCTTGAATCTCTTCTGATGCTCTATAAGTAGCTTTCTAAGCTTCTCAGCCGCTATTCTCTTGCATTGCCCGCAGAGTATTTTACCGTTCACACACTCATCATATCTCTCCTTCAATTCTTTTTCATCATCTATTAAATGATATACGTAGAGCTCGAATATGCTACACTTCCATGGCTCCCCCCCAAGTCTTCTCTGTTCCTCTGCTGTAGCCCTTCCACCGGTTAACGCGTTCGCAAGCTTCTTTTCCGCTATCTCTGGATCATCGTCGAGGTGTATAGCGTACTCAGGACGGCTTTTACTCATTTTGTTTCCATCCAACCCCCTTAATAGCTTATGATAGATGGAGCTAGGCCTCTTCAACCCAAACTCCTGCTCAAATCTATCAGCTATATCCCTCGTCAATCGCAGGTGTGGGTCTTGATCGGCTCCAACGGGTACCACTATGTACTTGTAACCTCCATATTTATCTAATTGGAGATGCAGTATATCTGCCGATTGTGTGAGCGCTGCCATAATTTTACCAGGATTTATATCGCCGTATATAGCCTCCATTTCAGCCGCAGTGATCTTTCTGGAGAATAATTGTATGAGTCTATAGTATTCATTATCCATAGCTGTCTGATAGTAGAATTCAGCGTTATCCGGGTTTATCCCCCATGCAATAGAGTGAGCTACAAATTCAACTCCTCTTCTTATTACCTCGCCCCTATCCTCTCTTCTCACAATATATGCTTCGGCATCCGCTATAGCTATTTTTATATGTGCTCCAAGGGATTGAAGGAACTTTAATTCCTCATAAACCATCGCTGTCCCAAGGTGGGGTCTTCCACTAGGCATGAACCCGGTGAGCACAGCTACTTTTTCACCGCGTTTAAGTGCTTCAAGCCATACGTCGAAATCCCTGTGTCCGAATATGACTAGTCTCTCAAAGTACTTGTGTTTATGGGGCAGTAGCCCCAGGATCTTATCGATCGGGCTAATACCGAATTCCTCCAGTAGTTTCCTGTAATCCTCTATAGCGTAGTGACCCCATGGATCTAGCTTGGCACCCATTTCAACCACCCTATTCAAATTCTGGCTCGGTCCCGGAGATTCCTCATCACTATTCAACCTGGACTAGGATACCTCATTGCCTTCATCGATTAATAAGAGAGAGCAATGAAAGGAGTATTAAAGTTATGTCGTTATAGCCTTTGCCAGCCCTGGTGGGTGATCTATTGGTCTTCCGAGCTTCACACCGATCCTGTATGAGAACAATTGAAGTGGTATCGTCGCTATAACAGGGTATAGGTATTTTTTACCCGGCACTTCTACACATATATTTTTACACGGGGCATCATTGATATTGATGGAGAACAATATGGCTTCACGGTTGAGGACCTCTTTTACAACTTTCAAATAGAGTTGCTTCGCTGGTTCTTCAAAGGGCTCGATTAGTATCACTGGGAATTCATGGGATACCAGGGTAAGAGGGCCGTGTCTCAACTCGCCTAGCTGCACTCCTTCTGCATGTATTAGGGCTGCCTCTTTAAGCTTTAATGCGCCCTCCAGCGCTATAGGGTATGTGATACCGCTTCCGGCAACGTATACATTATAGAATAATGGGAGGGAATTCACTATCGATGTAATCCTAGAGTCAAACCTTGTAATTAATTCCTTGAGCTCTTTACTAGTGTTCCTAATCTCGTTAATTATTACATTATAATCATTGAAGCTCTGTCTTCCATTAAATATCCCAGTGTATGATGCCAGTAGTAATAATGCAGCTATTGTTGAGGAGAAAGACTTGGTAGCCGGCACAGCGATCTCGGGGCCTGCCCCTATTGGTAGATACACGTTTGATTCTAACGCAAGGCGTGAACCAACGTTGTTAGTGACCCCTATAATAACGGCCCCCCGTTGCTTAGCTAGTTTAACGCTATTTATTACATCACTCGTCTCACCGCTCTGGCTCACTGCTATAAGAACGGAGCCCGTGGTTATGGACTCTAGTATGGAGTAGGGGAACTCAGCCGCTGAGACAGGTGTAATGGAGATACCGGCTAGCTCGGCGAAATAGTATGAGGCAACCAATCCTGCATGGAGGCTTGAACCGTTCGCAACTATATAGACGTCTCTAGCGCCATGTATAATCATCGAGGCTAGCCTTAGGTATTTATCCATTATTGCAATGGTTGTCCTATAGATAGCGTCCGGGGTCTCATATATCTCCTTCAGCATGTAATGTGGGAAGCCGGCTTTTTCCACGTATTCAATACCATATTTAACACGCTTACTCTGTAGACTAGCTAAATCCACGTGTTCTCCTGTCGAGATCCTATATAATACTTGTTTCTCTAAGCTGATTAATCCAGCCATTCCATCCTCAATGATGTATGCTGTGTCCGCTAATCCGTGAAGCGATGTTAGATCACTGGAGAGGTACACGCATTGAGAACCGATCCCTATGACCAGGGGTTGGCCATTCTGAATAAATAATATACCATCCACCCCGGAGACGAGGAATGCTAATGAGTACAGACCCTTCAACTCACTGCCTATCCTTAGTAAAGCTCTTAGTAGGTCCTTCTCCATAGTATAGTATTTCTCGAGGAGGTGTGCCGCGATCTCTGTATCGGTTCTAGATCTTAATATATGCCCCTCTTTTTCAAGCTCTGTCCTATATGCCTCATAGTTGTCTATTATGCCATCTCCAACAACAGCTATCCTCCCGTTGCAATCGGTTAATGGATGAGTATTTTCATAAACCGGCCAGCCACGGCTTGCATACCTGGTATGGGCCAGCGCTATACGGGAGGGTATGTTTTCCAGGTCTACTTGCTTAACTACATCGTCCAAGTGTCCTGGGGCTTTCCTAATTTCAAGCCCCTTGTCTACGGGGAATACAACACCGGTGCCATTGTATCCCCTATAAAGGAGCCTTCGTAGCCCAGTAACTATGAGCCCTCTAGGTATAGTGGTGCTACATATTACGCCGAATATGCCTCCCATACTAAAGCACCGTTTTAATAATTCGATTCTCTATTTATATTAATTTAGCTAGAGTACGGGAGAACGCGTCATGCCTCGATACACTATTATAAAACTCAGAGAGCTCCATAGATACCTCAACAATAAGAAGTATTCCGAGAAAATCCGTTACCTACTAGAATATGGTTACAATGTTCACTCCATTATTAATAGGGTTCTCCAATCCTATGGGGGAATAGTGTTCAACCTCGATACTGGCGAATATATCGCGTTAACTAATGGAATAGGTGAAGACATACATAGGGAATTACTAATTGAACTAGATAGGGAGACCATGCACGGGGTTCAAATGGCCTCTGTGACGGCTTCGAACCCGTTAACAGCTTTACTGGGTGCATCAATATATTTCAGTAAAGGCCATAGGTTCGTGTTTGAGGAGGAAGCAGGGAGTAGAGACGAGTACTGGGTTGCATCAATACAGCTACCATTATTCTCCAGCAGCTACGATGCATACATAGTGTATAACTCACTGTATAACTCGATTCATAGGGCGGCAGAGAAGTATGGGGGGCTACTTGTTGAGAAAACAACTGGATTAGTAACTATTGTTGGAGGTAAGGAACTCGGGTCCCTAGTTAATGAGTTATCAAGCATAGGGTTTGTTGGGGTAGGGGTGTCTCCCATCGGCCGTAACGCGTATAGGAATGCTTTTAAGGCGCTTCAACTCCTAATTGATGGAGTCGTAGATGGGAGGTTACATATCATACAGGGATGAGGGTTTCAACGTGGTGAAGGATTCTAAAGTCTAAAGTTATCAGCTCTGGGGCCCGTTCATCGCTTGGCTCACCGGTAATACCATTCATCACGAGATAAATTAATTCGTTTGAGCCTCAAATCCTTAAATTCGGTGATTGGTGGGGAGTGGCTATGAAGAATATGTGGTTGAATCAACTATGGTCAACTTTCCTAAGGAACCTCTGGATCTCGCGAAACCTATATATATATTGATTATTCTAAGTGATTGCTCCACTTCCTCACTGTAGAAGCAGGAAGAGTCAACTTTACTTCCATCAATTAATGTTGCGACGAGCTTCTTGAAACCTTTTTTATCGCAGTCCAGGATGTCAGCCTTCATTACAACCCCGATCATCGCGAGTGCTTCTATGTGTCTTAGGCTACAATTACTCCGGCATGTAATATATTTCTTCAACTCTTCCGTAGACACGGGGACCACTCTCTAATATAGAAACTAGTAGAACACTAGGAATGCATTGTTTATAAATGTTTTCACCGGGAAAATCGGGCATGCCTCTTTTGTTACAAGGGATCCCAGGGTTTAAAAATAAATAATTGTGCATAAGCGTGATGGGGATATCTAATGAGCTATAGAAGAGAGGAAACTGTTGGGGAGAAATTAAGGAAATTGTTCACAAATGATAAGGACCCAGTTGAGAAGAAGGCTATAATCGCCCAGTACAGAATAAAGACTGCGATAGGTAGGATAAACAACTACCTTGAAAAACTCTCTGAAAGAGACCGTGAATTATTTGAAATGATAGTTGAATCACTTACGAGGAAAGACGAGTTAAGGGCTAAAATGTACGCCAAGGAGGTAGCTGAAATAAGGAAGGTCAGTAAGCAATTACTCACCGTACAGTATGCATTAGAGCATGCCGCGTTAAAGCTTGAGACATTCATAATATATGGTGGCGCTGTGAATGAGGTTGCACCGGTACTTGGTGTTATGAAGGAAGCGGTGAACATATTGAGGGGTGTGGCACCAGATATATGGATCGACCTACAGTACGCTGTGAGGGAACTAGAGACAGCCGTAGGCGCTGGAATCGTAGACTTAACCACGGATATAGGAGTAGGTATGGACAGCGAGGCGAAGAAGGTATTAGAGGAGGCGAAGATCGTAGCAGAGCAGAAGATGAAGGAGAAGTTCGCGGAGCTACCGAAGACTATCGTTCCAGAGGGAGAAAGCGTAAAGAGCAGCTAGCCGGCTTTTTTACTTACATACTGTTCAATTAACTGTGATACTTTAAGGTCTATGTTTTTTCCGAGTACTCTTAGGGCATTTACTAGTTCATCTCTCTTTGATATATAATCCTCTGCCTTTAATGGATCGATCTCAACACTTACCCCTTTTACACGCATGTATATTCTACCAGGCTCTATTAATAGAATCGTGTTTCTTGTCTTTATGCTTATCGAGTTTTTCTCCAGGTTTACCGATACAATAATATATTCTGGCTTACTCCGCATAACCACTATTTCGCTTTTACCTATTATAAGATAGGTATATGATGCCAGCCTGGTAACCCCCCTCTTTATATCCTCGGCTTTCAGTCTTTTATCCACTTGATCAAGCCACACAGCGACATCGTCAACTATCTTCCTTAGACTCGAGATTAGGGTGATGGATTTCGAGTCTAACTCATGTCTTTCAATAACTTGGGACTTAATGTTTTGTGAGAGCATTGTAAGTGTTCTAACTACTCCTTCAATAGTTGGCGGTGTAGTACTCATTGCATCCACCAAGTCTCAGACTCATTTATTCCACAGCTTATAAATTTCATCAGTAATATCGGAGTCTATAATAGTAATGGTTTCCCCGCTATCTCCCTTAATTATGACCCTTCCTTCCCCTCTGGTAACCCGTCCCACCACACTGTGCCTGATACCATGCTTCTTTAACTCATTTAACAAGCTGTCTAAGTAGCCAGGGGCAACTGTTGCAACGATACATCCACTACTCAGTAATCTAAGCGGGTCTACGTTGACAGCGCTCGTTATTCTTTTAACCTCCTCATCGATGTAGAATGCCTTGTCTAAGACTACGATGTCTTTCTTGCTGGCGGATGCTACTTCCCTAAGGGCTTGTAATATACCTCCCTCTGTAGCATCATGCATAGTGTTCACGTAATCTTTTATAGCTAAAGCTGTCTTAACAATACTTACATCGTAGATGAAGCTGCGTGCATGTTCGATAACATCTCTCGGAACTTTTCCCAGTAATTTATCCCCGAAGTCCCATGCAATAACTCCTGCACCCTCACCCCCTATCCTCCCGATTACAACCACGTAGTCTCCTTCCCCAGCGTCTCTCGTGGAAATTACCCTTCCATTAGTGTACCCTATCACAGTCATCGCTATTATCGGTCTATCTAATCCCGGCGTGACCTCTGTATGACCCCCTATAGCTACACCATGTATCTCGCTTAGTGCTTTCCCCATATCACTGAACAATTCCTCCGCCTCCTCCACACTATAATGCCTTGGGATTAATACTACTGGCATAAACCATTTCGGGGTCACTCCTCTAACAGCTATATCGTTGCTTGCTACGTGCACGGCTAGATAACCGGCTTTTTTCACTCCAGTGGTTATGGGGTCTACGTGTGTCACGAGAAAACCATCTTTAAATCTGATGACGGCAGCGTCTTCGCCCTGCATCGGGCCTATTACTAGGTCTGGATCCATTGAGGGAAGCAGCGAGAGAAACCTATTCATAATGCTCCATGAAAACTTCCCGGTCTTATCCATAAGCACCCCTCGGTTTCTCCACATGGTATTCAATTATCTATTTTAAGCTTTAAATGATACTTTGCGGCACAGTCTTTGCAGATGTATTCTACAGGAGAGACCTGTATAAGGCAGTCCTCGCAGCCAATCCTTCCACAATACTTACAGTACCCGATAGATAGTTGTTGACCGCAAATCTCGCATAATGCCTCGCTGCATATTTTACATGTCTTCTTCGCCGAGTCAAAGTCGTCCTCACACACTCTTCTACCACAGAGATTGCATTTATACAATGCCTCCTTCTCACCGCATATCTCACACTTCATCTTCCTCACCTAGTTTCCCTTGAAATATTCGTCTCCTCTTACGGTGAAACACCATAGTATTTCGATATGTTATCAACCATTACTCTATAAACATACTCTTCATCAACCAGGTTATCCTCCAAGTAGTTTCTTATGACTCTAGGTATTTCCCAGGGATATGATGCCACACCGGGTCTTCCTGGATCATCTATAAAGTCCGATTCTATCATGGCATTGGAAAGCTTCAGGGAGATAGCTTCCTTATTAAAGCTCTTTATGGGTATAGTGTATCCTAGCCCGAGTTCTTCAGCCGATACAGCTGTGTCTATTGCTGAGTGGTGGAGTATCATCTTACCGTGTTTAAACCCGGTTAAGTCCATCAGCTTCCTAATGGAGTATGCTGTGATCCACCCACCTTGCTCTAAGTGTAGATGCACTACTGCATCATAGTTTCTAGCTATTTCCAGTGCCTTAATCATTATTGCCTCGGAGACAACAACTCTCTCCACGCTTGTCCCATAGTGTTGCCTACCGACTTCACCAATCCCGTCGAGAAGACCATTCTTTAAGGCATCCTCTATCAGGTTTAAAACCTTCTCAGCAAGCTCGTAGAGGCGTCTACCTTTAATGCCTTGCTTATAGTATTCATCTACTTCAGCAGGGTGGAAACCCATAAGTCTAACTACTTTCACCCCATTCTCAGCCGCTGCTTTCGCCTCCCTGTTTAGTATCTCAAGTACTCTTCTATATGACTCTATATTGATCTCCTTTATGCCATAGTAATGTGGGGGAAGAGCTACGAGTGCTATAAACCAGCCACCCTCCTTGCGGAACTTCGCTGAGATCCTGCCAGCCCCAAGGCCTTTAACAGGGTTCGAATGTAGGTGTGCATCGCTGAAGAACATTGTACACGCCCCGTGTGTCCTACAATAGCGTTATCATTATTTAAATACCCCATGTAGTTGCTTTATATGATTGGTTTTGATAACATAGTAATTAAATATTTAATAACCATGATATAAATATAAATATTAATACATGGTGATATAGATGGATCAGGTAGTGAAAAAATATACAATAGTGGATGTATTATTACTCGGCGTTATCGCAGCCATATATAGCGTCCTCTTCTACGTATGGTGGGATGTATATTATCTTATAAAAGCCATTGGCGGGCC